>DATMTC010000021.1:0-4665 GCA_035565115.1 Microbacteriaceae bacterium
TCCGAAGCAGCAACGCTGGCGAACATCCCCACCCACAACAGCGGGAAGACGAGCGTCGCAAGCCAGAACAGCACCCAGAATGCACACCCGACGTATCCGATGATCAGCCCGGCCAGAGCAATTCCCCTGCCCTGTTCGCCGGTCTTTCCAATCTGACTCAGCGAAATGTGCCCGGTGATGACCGCCCCGATGCCGATGCCGACGAGGGCGAGCACGAGCGTGATCACCGCGAGCACGTTTGTCGGTCGCGGTGCGACATATGCCTGAGGCGCATACGCATACTGCTGCTGGTATACGTTCGGCTGCTGGTAAGCAGAAGGCTGCTGATAAGCGGAAGGCTGCTGGTACGCCGCAGGCTGAGTGCCGTCTCCTGGCGGGGGCGAAGTCATCCCCGAACTTTAGCGTACGACCTGAATATTCGTCACGGGCAGTGTCGAATCGGCGCCGAACTCCAGCGTCGACGGTGCATGCCCCGCCATGATCAGCTGCGCCCCAAGCGCTGCGATCATCGCACCATTGTCTGTGCACAACGAGAACGCGGGAATCCGCAACGCGATGCCTGCCGCGTCGCAGCGTTCCTGCGCCAACTGACGGATGCGCGCGTTCGCGACGACCCCGCCCCCGAGCAGCAGCCGTGGCACGCCGCGGTCGACGCATGCAGCCACAGCTTTGCCGAGCAGCACGTCGGCGACTGCCTCCCGAAAACTGGCAGCGACATCCGCGACCGGAACGCTCTCGCCTGCATCCTGACGCTTTTCGACCCATCGGGCGACCGCCGTCTTCAGGCCAGAGAACGAGAAGTCATATCGATGCTTGGCAAGGTCTTTGGGCAGCGTCAGGCCGCGCGGAAACCGGATGGCACGCGGGTCACCGTCAAGGGCGACGCGGTCGATGTGCGGACCGCCAGGGTATGGCAGGCCGAGCACGCGGGCGACCTTGTCGAATGCCTCGCCCGCCGCGTCGTCGATCGTCTCACCAAGCAACTCGACATCACTCACGAGATCTCGCACGTGCAGCAGCGACGTGTGTCCGCCCGAGACGAGCAGTGCGATCGTCGGCAGCTCGACGGAGCGTCCAGGCCCGCCGTGTGCATCCAAAACGTCCGCTCCGACGTGCCCGACCAGATGGTTAACAGCGTAGATCGGCTTGCCGAGCGAGACGGCGAGCGCTTTGGCGGCACCGACGCCGACCATGAGTGCGCCGGCCAGACCGGGGCCACTCGTGACGGCGATCGCGTCGACGTCTCCCAGACGGATGTCAGCGTCGGCGAGCGCGGTTCGAATGGTCGGCTCGAGTTCCTCGAGATGCGCGCGGGCCGCAACCTCGGGAACCACGCCGCCGTACCGAGCATGTTCATCCATCGAGGATGCGATGGTGTTTGACAGCAGGCGGGTGCCGCGCACAATGCCGATGCCGGTCTCATCGCACGAGGTCTCGATGCCGAGAACAAGCGGTTCTGCGCGGTTCATGCCGTGTCCTCCGCCGCTCTATCGACGCGCGCTTTCATCACGATCGCATCCACATCGTCCGGCTGGTAGTAATGGGGGCGCACACCGATCTCCTCGAACCCGAACGAACGGTACAGCGCCTGCGCTGCCGGGTTGTCGGCTCGCACCTCGAGGAACACCGCTGCTGCCCCGCGCTGCGCGGCCGCAGTCATGAGCGCTGCGACGAGTTCGCGACCGATACCGTTCCTGCGTGCGTTCTCGGCCACGGCGATGGTCTGGATGTCCGCCTCCTTCGCCCCGCGCGGCGCGAGAAGCCCTGCGTACCCGTCGATCGTCGCGTCGTCGGCATGCGCCGCGACCGCGACAAGATAGTACGTGTTGTTGCTTGCCAGTTCGGTGCGCATCGAAGCGGACGACCATGCGTCGTTCGTGAATGTGGATGTCTCCAACCGCATGATGGCATCCAGGTCGTCGACGGTGGCCTCGCGCAACCGCCATTTGTCGTTCACGCCGTCACCCGCTTCGGGCCGCTGGCGAGCGTAACGTCCGGCGAACGCAGGTACAGCGGCTGGTCGACCGCGAACGGCCGGCCGTGCGCATACATGAGTTCTGCGAGCATCCCAAGCTCGGCAGCCGAGACGGATGCCGCGTCGACGCGCTGCAGGTCGGCGTGCGGCAGCGCATCCGGTTTGCAGAGCCCGGGACCATCGACACGAATCGGAATGCCGCTGTCGTCGAGTCCGTCATACGCGGACCAGTACACCTCGCGTCTGCGCGCATCTGTGACGACAAGCAGGCCACCCGAGGCGCCCGTACCGTAGCGCTCGCGGGCGACAGCATCGTGGCTGACGAGCGATACGAGCGGGATATCGGCGCCGATGGCGAACGCGCGCGCTGCAGCGATGCCGACGCGCAATCCCGTGAACGGGCCAGGCCCCATGCCGGCCGCCACCGCCGAGAGGTCGCCTACTGCGACCCCTGCCTCGTGGAGCGCTTCGTCGATCAGCGTGCCGATCACTTCGGCGTGCCGCATTGTGTCGTCGATCGACCGGTCGGCAAGCACTCCTCGATCGCGATCGACGACGGCAACACTGGATCCGGCCGATGTGTCGATCGCGAGCAACATGTCATTAAGCCTACGGTGTGCAGCCTCTGCGCCAGGTCGTAGCGTCAGAAGGCGACGAGGCATAGCGTTGAAGCGAACGTTCGAGGAGGAAGTCAGATGAGCGTTGGACCACTGATCGTTCGAGTCGTCATCGGAAGCTTGTTCGTCGGCCACGGCATGCAAAAGCTCGCAGGCTGGTTCGACGGTCCTGGCATCGAAGGCACCGAGAAGATGATGGATGCGCTCGAGCTGCATCCATCGCGACGTAATGCCGTGGCATCCGGGGCCACCGAGGCAGTGTGCGGCGGGATGCTCGTTGCCGGCTTGGCGATGCCGGTGGCAGCCGCCGGGTTGGTGGGAACGATGATCACAGCCATTCGCACCGTGCACTGGCGTAATGGTCTGTGGAACAGCAACCGTGGCTGGGAATACAACGCGGTGCTGATCGCGAGCCTGTTCGCTCTGGTTGAGGCTGGGCCTGGAGCCGTGTCGATGGATGCCGCGCGAGGCCGTGTCCGCAACGGGTTCGGTTGGGCGATCGGTGCGCTTGCCGCTGGTGCGGCCGCCTCCACGGCGATCGTCGAGTTCGGTCGCAGGAACGCGAGGATGCACAAGGCGGCGACCCCTGACGCTGCCGCTGCGTGAGTGACTGCTCGCGCTACGCATACTCCACGGCCCCGGTGGTCGAGTAGCGACGCGAGGAACGAGCGCCGCGTATCGAGACCTGGTGACGCTCCTACGGTCCGCAACCACAGATCGGCTTGCGAGGTCTCGATACGCGGCTCGCTTCGCGAGCAGCTACTCGACCACCGAAACGGCGCGAACCCGGTGGTCGAGTAGCGAGCGCAGCGAGCGTATCGAGACCCGGCACCCCGCCTACAGTCCGCAACCACAGATCGTCTTGCGAGGTCTCGATACGCGGCTCGCTGCGCGAGCAGCTACTCGACCACCGAAACGGTGCGAATCCGGTGGTCGAGTAGCGAGCGCAGCGAGCGAATCGAGACCCCGCAACCCGCCTACGGTCCGGCACCGCAGATCGTCTTGCGAGGTCTCGATACGCGGCTCGCTGCGCGAGCAGCTACTCGACCACCGAAATGGTGACACCGTGATCTTCTGGGAGAGAAGTCGGCGGGGGTGGGCCCGGGTTCGGCGGGCATTCATGGGCAGGCCTGCCACGCGCATCCGCCGGTGGGTGAGCGATCCATCGCGGCCACGTGCATGCAGTGGCGCCCGAAGAGCTCCTCAATCGGCCCAGCGCGGCCCATGCCCGGTGATCGTCACCGTGCGCGGCTCCGATTCATCGTCCAATTCACTGGCGACAACGCCAGCACCGGTCGGCCGGTCGATCGCCACATCCAGCCACGACTCCGCGACACCGTTGAGCATGCCGGATCCCCACTCGACGACGACGATCGAACCGTCGAAGTCGATGTCGAGATCGTCCAACTCGAGCGCGCTGCCCAGCCGGTATGCGTCGACGTGCACGAGCGGCGGACCGCCGACGAGCGACGGATGCGTACGCGCCAGCACGAACGTCGGGCTCGTGACAGGGCCACGCACGCCGAGCGCGTCGCCGATGCCGCGCGTCAGCGTCGTCTTGCCTGCTCCGAGCGCACCGGTGAGCACGAGCAAGTCGCCCGCGCGCAGTGTAGCGCCGAGTTCTCGGCCAAGCTCCTCCATCGCGTCAGGCGTGTCTACGTGCCTCACGTCCACTGTGCACCTCGGTACCGTCGAACGACACGATTGCCGATCCTCGTGACGATCTCGTAATTGATGGTGTCGGCTGCCAGCGCCCAGTCGTCGGCGGCAGGAACGCCGGTGGCACCGTTCCCGAACAACACCACGTCGTCGCCGACCTCGACCGGATGGTCGCCGACGTCGACAACGAACTGGTCCATGGCGATGCGGCCGCACACCCGGAACGTGCCGCCGTTGATCGCGACGGTTCCCTTGTTCGATGCCTGTCTCGGCACGCCATCCGCATAGCCGAGTGGCACCAGGGCAAGCGTCGTCTCGTGCTCGGTGCGGTACGTATATCCGTATGACACCCCGGTGCCGGCGGGCACCCTGCGCACACCCGCCACTCGCGTGCGCAACGTCATCGCTGGCGTC
>DATMTC010000022.1:0-1834 GCA_035565115.1 Microbacteriaceae bacterium
GCGCGGCATGCGATGTCGTCGAGCGACGTCTGGGTGCCATTCTCGGCGAACGCCTCAGAAGCGACGCGCACGATCGTGTCGTAATTGCGCTGAGCATCCGCCCGCAATGGCCGCATCGTCGGGGCACTTGTGGTGGTCACGATATTTCTCCTTGACAAAGCGGAGACAGTCTCCGTATTCTCGTAAACCTAAGAGGAGACGTTCTCCGAATAACCCCACTCTACGCTTTTATGAAACGGATGGCCAGCATGACCAACGCGCCAACCATTGATCCACCAACGCGACCGACGTCCGCAATCTCACTTCCGGCGCGAGCCGCTACGCGTATCGAGGGTGCGGATGCTCCGCGCGGCCGCCGCGCGACGCTCGGCCTGGTCGTCGTCTTCGTCACCCAGCTCATGCTCGTCGTCGACGCAAGCATCGTGAACGTTGCGCTGCCAGACATCCAGAAGCAGCTGCACTTCACGCCGAGCGGTCTGTCTTGGGTTGTGACGGCATACGCCCTCGCGTTCGCAGGTTTGATGCTGCTCAGCGGCAAGGTCGGCTCGATGATCGGCGCCAAGCGTGCCCTGATGATCGGCACGCTGATCTTCATCGTCGCCTCGGCGGCGGGCGGGTTTGCATTCAGCTCAGAGATGCTCGTCGCGTCGCGCGTCGTGCAGGGCATCGGAGCGGCGATCGCTGCGCCATCGACCCTGGTGCTCTTGATCGCGAACACACGCCCGGGTGCGCAGCGATCACGTGCCCTCGCGCTGTTCGTGCTTGCGGCTGGCAGCGGGGGAGCGATCGGACTGATTCTCGGCGGCATCCTCACCACGGGCTTCGGCTGGGAGTGGGTCATGTTCGTGAACGTGCCGATCGGCATCGTGATCGTCGCAGGCGCCGCGCTGTTTCTCACCGAAACCAAGCGCACCCGCGCGCGGCTCGACGTCGGCGGCGCTGCGGCATCCACGATCGGCATGATCGCCCTGATCTACGGATTCACGAGCGCATCAAACCTCGGCTGGGGCAGCCCCGTTGTGCTTGTGTCGTTCGCCGTGGCGGTGCTGTCTCTTGTGACGCTCGTGCTGATCGAGCGCAAGCACTCGAGTCCGGTCGTGCCGCTGAAGCTGTTCGCGTCTCGTCGAAGTGCGGCACCATTCGTCGCCATGATGCTCGTGCCCGCGGGGATGTTCGCGTTCTTCTACTTCATCACGCTGTTCACGCAGCAGGTACTCGGGTTCGACGCGCTCGGAACCGGGCTCGCGCTGCTGCCGTTCGTTCTCACCATGGTGATCACGAGCCAGCTGGCGCCTCGCCTGCTTTCCCTGATGGGCGAATGGATCGTGGGCGCTGTCGGGCTCGCGTTCTTGGGCGGCGGCCTGCTCTGGCTGAGCCAACTGTCTGCGACGAGCACGTTCCTGAGCGGCATCCTGGGCCCGATCCTGGTGATGGGCCTCGGCGCTGGGCTGACCTTCGCGCCGCTGACCGCCGTGGTCATGCACCTTGCGCCTGAGGAGCACGTGAGCGCCGCGTCGAGCCTTCTGCAGACGATGCAGCAGCTTGGCGGATCCATCGGCGTGGCCGCGCTGACCACGGTGTTCATCTCGGTGACGGCGATCGGAGGCGAGGCACGCGGCATCTCCGCGGCGATTCTCGGTGGCGTGGCGTTCGTCGGGCTGGCGTTCGTGCTGTTCGCGATCTGGGGCAGCCGCATTCCGGCGGATGCTGCATCCGACGAACCGGCGCCGCTCGCCCACTGAGGCCTGCGCTCCGGGCGATCCCCTCGCCGCAGATTCGCCGAGTGCTCGCGTCTCGTCGAAGTGCGGCACCATTCGTCGCCATGATGCTCGTG
>DATMTC010000023.1:0-8571 GCA_035565115.1 Microbacteriaceae bacterium
CGATGCGAGATACACGATGAGGCCCGCGACGTCGTCTGCTGAACCGAAGCCGAGGTCTTTTCGGAAGAAGTCGGGCATCGCAACGCCTGCGTCCTGCGCTTCGACGGCCGCCGCGAAGTACGGCACTGTGCGCGTCATCTCGGTGGCTGCAACCGGGATCACTGCGTTTGCCGTGACACCGGCGCGCGACATCTCGAGCGCCCAGGTTCTGATCATCCCGACGATGCCCGCCTTGGCGGCCGCGTAGTTGGTCTGGCCAAAGTTGCCGCGCTGGCCGGTCGGCGAACCGATGGCGATGATGCGGCCTTCAACCTTGCGCTCACGGAACGAGCCGTATGCGGCACGGACGCAGGTGAAGGTTCCTCGCAGGTGCACCCTGATCACATCGTCGAAGTCGTCATCCGTCATCTTGAGCAGCGAACGGTCGCGCAGAATGCCCGCGTTTGTCACCAGCGCGTCAAGGCCGCCGAACTCGCTGATCGCCGTCTCGACGAGCGCCTGGGCGACAGCGGTTTCGCCGACGGGTGCGACCAGAGCGGTCGCGGTGCCTCCTGCGACGCGGATGGCGTCCACCGTGGAGGCAGCTGCCTCATCCGACACGTCGTTGACCACGACCGCCGCACCGGCGCTCGCCAGGTGGCGGGCGTACGCAGCGCCAAGACCGCGTCCGCTTCCGGTGACGATGGCTACGCGGCCAGCGAGGTTGACGCTCATCGGGGCTCCTTTGCTCGACGGATCGGGACTCATCCACGCTACGTCAATTCGTTGATAAATTCAATTACTGTAAAACAGTACAATAACGCATGTCGACGAAGAGGAGCGAAGTGGGCGACACAGCGAAGTCGATGGCGCAACGCATCGCGTCAACGCCGCTTGCCTACGAGATCGAATTCCTCACGGTGCGGGTGTTCGTCGCAGGCACACGCCTCGTGAACGAGCGGCTGCGCGAGCTCGGCCTCGGGGCCCGCTCATACGCAGCGCTTGCCGTTGCGTGCAGCGGGGTGCCGGTGCGGCAGCGGGACCTCGTAGCGCTGCTCGAGCTTGATCCGAGTCAGATCGTTTCGCTCATCGACGAGCTCGAGGCGGCCGGTCTGGTGCGACGCGAACAAGGGCCAGAAGACCGGCGCACCAAGGCGATTGTGCCGACGCCCAAGGGCATCGAGGTGTTTGCGAAGGCGCGCACGGTCACGGGAGACGCGGAGCGCGAGTCGCTCGCGGAACTGGACGACGACGAGCGCGAGACCCTCCGCAGTTTGTTGCGCAAGGTCGTCTTCCCCGGTGCGACCTAGTCCCCGCCCGTTCGCCGAGTGCTCAGCGAGGAGGAGGAGGGGGAGGCGGGGCCGTCGACTCGCGCACCACCAGGTGCGTCGCAAGATCCAGCCGAGGGTTCTGCGGGTAGTTCTTCCCGTTCGTCCCTGCCCGCAATTGCAGCAGCACGTTGACGGATGCCGCACCCATCTCCGCGAGCGGCTGATGCACGGTCGTCATCTGCGGGGTCGCCCACTGCGCCTCAGGCACATCGTCGAAGCCGACGACACTGAGTTGAGACGGGATGTCGATTCCGAGCTCGCGAGCTGCGTCGTAGACGCCGAGCGCCGTGACATCAGAGCACGCAAAGATCGCGGTCGGTCGCCCGTCGGCTGCAAGCATCCGCTTCGCCTCATCGTGAGCGCGCACTCGTTCCCAATTGCCGTATGCAACTTGATCGGGTCGCGGCAGCCCTGCGGACTCGAATGCGGTGCGGAATCCGTCGATCCTGGCCTGACTGTACTGATGCAGTCTGGCTCCGCCGATGATTCCGACATCGACGTGGCCAAGCCCGATGAGATGTTCGGCTGCGGATCGGCCACCGTCCCAGTTCGTCGCACCGACTGCTGGCACCGCAACGTGCGGCTGGCTCATCGGATCCACCATCACGACCGGAACACCGGCCGTCTTGAGCGCCACGAACTGGGCGGGCGACGGGTCGACGAGCACGACGATCGCACCGAGCGACGGCCGGCGCAGCAGCCGGGGAACCCAGTCCTCCGTTCCGCGCGCAAGAGTGATGACAACGTCGACCTTGGCTGCGGATGCCGCATCCTCCACTCCGGTCAGCACGCCATTCGGCCAGGTGCCGGCGACATGGTTGACGACCAGATCGATGAGCGGAAGCGGACCGGAGAACGCGCCACCGGCGTGTCGAGAGCGCGTTTCGCGCCTGACGTAGCCAACCGACTGCGCGGCATCCATCACCCGCTCGCGCGTCTCTTGAGACACGTCGGTTCCGCCGCGCAGAACCTTGGAAACGGTCGGGATGCTCGTTCCGGCGGCCGCAGCAACGGCAGACAGGGTCACCCGGCCCGGCTTCATCATCTGCGCCATGATATGACAGTACAGGCTGGTGCTGTTTGCGCAAACTCTCGTAACGTTTTCGCAGTTGTGGCGGCGAAATAGTTGCGGTATGAATATGAAGAGAGCGAAAACAAACCCTTGAGGTTGCGCAAAAAGTATGCAACCAACATCCCCTCAGCTACCCGCGACTCACGCCCATCAAAACTCACGCCCATCAAAGGAGAACCATGGCCGAGCATTTCAACACCATCTCGCGACGCGGACTGATCACCGGCGCAGGCGGGTTCGGTGTGCTCGCCGCCCTTGCGGCCTGCTCGTCAGGCGGATCAAGCGAAAAGCCCATCAAGTTCTGGAACATGCCATGGGGCGCCGTGTCGTTCGCGCCGACGGACAAGAAGATCACCCTCGCATACAAGCCGGCTGACGGATTGCCGCGCGCCACATATCAGTCGGTGCAGTGGGCCAACTTCACCTCGACGTTTGCATCCGCTGTCGCTTCGAACACCGGACCTGCGGTCAGCAGCGGCAGCGGCACGCAGGCATTCCAGTTCGCGAAGCAGAACCACATCGCATACGCAGACAACCTCATCGACGAGTGGAAGAAGAACGGCCTCTACGACGACTTTCTTCCCGGCCTGTTCGACACGATGCACACCAGCAAGGGGTATGCGGCGATTCCGTACAACCTTGACATGCGCGTGCTGTGGTACCGCAAGGCGCTGCTGCAAAAGGCCGGTGTCGAGCCGCCGACAGACTGGCAGTCATATCTGGATGCCTGCGAAGCGCTGAAGAAGATCGGCGTATACGGGTTCGGAATCGCATCCGGCCCACAGGGAAACGGCTTTCAGATTCTCGTCGGCCTGCTGATCAACAATGGTGGCGGCCTGTTCGACGCAGACCAGAAACCGAACTGCGTGACGCAGGCCAACATCGACGCGCTGAACTTCGTGGTCGAAATGGTTCACAAGGGCTACATGGACCCCGGAAGCGTCGGCTATTCGACGAACAACGCATACCAGCAGTGGAAGGCGGGCAAGTTCGCGATGGGCTTCGAAAGCCCCGGCCTTGCCCAGCAGGTCGGCGGAGACGTCGGCCCTGACATGTTCGTCGGCGATCCCCTGACCTCGGCGAGCGGCAAAAAGGGCGCGCTGTACTTTCCAAACAACATCATGATGTACAAGAACACCCCGAGCCAGAAGGGCTCGGAGGCGTTCCTGACCTATTACTACAAGAACATGTCGCCGCTGTGGACCAAGAACACCGGAATCGGGCTGCCTGTGCTCAAGTCGATCGCCGCGACGAAGGAGTTCCAGGCGGATGCCAACGCGGCCAAGATGATCAAGGTGTGGCAGCCCATCTGCAAGACCTGGGCCGCACCAGGCGGCGACGCACTGTTCGCGAACGTATCGCTCGTCGACAGCACCCCGGCAATGAGCACGTTCGCACAGAGCCTGCTCTCATTGAAGGCATCGCCGAAGGATGCGCTCACGACGTTGCAGAAGACCCTGGTGTCAGAGCTGAAGTGACGCGAAAACGACGCTCGGCGACGAACGCGAGCCTGCGCAACGTCTCAGTGTTTCGCGTGTATAACGCGATCTCCTGAATCGGACGCGGGATCAGACGCCCTGGCCCCTTCGCGGCCCACTCTTCGATGCGAACCACGCAGCCATCGCCGCGCGGTTTCGCGTCGAGTGTCACCCGCGCCTCGCCGAGCGGCCAGCCTTTGGCCTGCACCACCATCCGGCGCGGCGGGCTCCATTCGATCACGCGTGTCTCATCGTTGATCACGAACGGCCACACGCCGAATGAGTGCTCGAGCTTGGAGCCCTGATTGGGCCACCCGTCGTCAACCGTGCGCATGCGCGTTGCGCCGACAACCCACACCGGATACAGCCACCCATCGGCGAAGACCCTGAAGACGTCTTCTGGCGTGCAGGACATTTCTCGAACGTTGATCGACACGGGCACGATCCTTCCTGTCGATAGACGACAGTACGTGGATGCTCCGCCAGCGTAAACGGGGTTGACATGGCCCCTCTGGGCCCAGCTGACTCAGACCGGCTGGCTCGGGCCGGCTGAAGCCGGCTGACTCAGGCCTGCTGGCTCAGGCCGGCTGGCTCAGGCCGACTGACTCAAGCCGGCTGGTAGCGCGACCGCGACATGTTCGGCGAAGGATGCCACAACCCGCGTCGCTACCTGGTCGAACGGGGCATCCCAGATCTGCTGGTTGAAGATCTCCACTTCGACGTCGCCGGTGTAGCCTGCCCGCTCGACGGCATCCGTCATCGGGCCGAAATCGATGTGCCCGTCGCCCATCATGCCGCGCCCGAGCAGCACGTCGGCGGGCAGCGGCGTGATCCAGTCGCACACCTGGTAGCTTGCGATCCGGCCGGTGCGGCCAGCACGGGCGATCTGCTCGAGCACCTGCGGATCCCACCAGATGTGGAAGGTGTCAACCTCGACAGCGACGGTCGGCCCGGACGACGTGGTGGCATTGAATTGCTCTGCAATGTCGAGCGCCTGGCCGAGGGTCGAGATGACCGCTCGATCGGCGGCATACATCGGATGCAACGGCTCGATCGCCAGGGTCACACCTGCGGATGCTGCGTCGGCTTCGAGCACGCCGACCGCGTCGCGCACGCGCTCGCGTGCGCCGATCAGGTCGCGCGATCCCGCCGGCAGTCCGCCGGCAACCAGCACCAGCACGGCTCGAGAGCCCTCGGCTCCAGCGGCAGCAAGCGCCGCCGTCTCATCGATCGCACGGCGATTGTCGTCGAGTGCAGCATTACGCGCCGCCCCTGGCAGCGGGGTGAAGAATCCGCCACGGCACAGGCTCGACACGCGCAGGCCTGAGTCTGCCACGAGCCGCACGGCCTCGTCGAGCCCGACATCCGCCACCGGTTCGCGCCACAGCCCGATACTGCCGATGCCGGCTGCGGCGGTGACCCGCAACGCATCGGCCAGGCTCGCGTACTTGATTGTCGCCTGGTTCAACGACAACCGCGGATGCGCTGACGTCACTGTCGTGCTCATGCGTTGACTCCGTTCCACTTTGGCGCTCGATGCACGCCATCCCAATCCCGTTTCAGCGATTTCGACCCATACAAGTGGGCAGAATCGCTGAAACGGGATTGGAACGCCGCCGCTTGCGCAGGCTCGAGCACGCTCACGCGACGATCCCGTTCTGCGCAAGCATGCCGTTCCAGCGCGCGGCCGCCAGTTCCGGGCGCTCGAGGGCGCCGCATCCGTTGGCGAATCGCACGATCTCGGACAGATGCGGCAGGCTGCGCGCGGAGTGCAGTCCGCCGACCATGGTGAACGAGCCTTGGTGGCCGTTCAGCCAGCTGAGGAACGCGATGCCCGTCTTGTAGTAGAACGTCGGCGCCGCGAAGATCTGCCTCGACAGTTCCTCGGTCGGGCCGAGGATGCCGTGATACGCGGCAGGGTCGTTACGGTCCAGCGCTTGAATCGCCGCAGAAGCGCTTGGCGCAAGCGCGGCGAATGCCCCGAGCAGCGCGTTGGAGTACGAGCCAGGCTCCTCCATGGTCGCTGCTTCACCAGCGGGCGCGATCAAACCCACGTAGTTGAAGTCGTCGCCGGTGTACATCGCAGCCGTCTCTGGCAGCCGCGAGCGGACCGCGAGCTCTGATGCAGCATCCAGCAGGCTCATCTTGATGCCTGACACGGTGTCGGCATTGGCCTCGATGATTCGGATGACGGTGTCCGTGGCCGCGGCAACATCGTGCGAGCCGAAGTACCCAGCAAGCACCGGATCGAACGCCTCGCCCAACCAGTGCAGGATCACCGGCGTCGTCGCCCGCTTCAGCACGGCGTTGTACACCCGCTCGTAATCGGCGGCAGATTCGGCCGCTCGCGCGAGGTGACGCGACGCCATCAGCACGACGCCTGCGCCAGCATCCTCGGTGAATTCCAACTGCGAGATATACGCGTCGATCACCTTGTCGAGCGAGATGACCTCGTCGTCGACATGGTCCGTATTCACGCCGACGACGAGGGCACCGTTCGCCGTACGCGCCTCCGCGGCGCTCCGGGAAATCAATTCACGGGTGGCCGCAGCATCCAGCCCCATGTTGCGCTGGGCAGTGTCCATCGCGTCTGCCACGCCGAGCCCCCACGACCAGACGTGCCTTCGGAAGGCGAGCGTCGCATCCCAGTCGATGTCTGCAGGAGCGCCAGGAACGTTTTCTGCCCACGCCTTCGGAATCACATGAGCCGCGGCGTATGCGACGCGAGAGCGCAGTGGCGCGGTCGGCTTCGCGAACACCGGTGCGGATGCCAGCGGCTCGCTTCGGATGCTGCCGGTGGCGTCGATCAGCAGGAGGTCAGGCATCCGAGGCCCCCTCGAGCGTGACGACCGGCAGTTCGATGCGGCGCCCGTCCTTCGAACTCTCCAAGCCCTTTTCGGCGAGCAGAACGCCGCGCGCGCCCGCCAGGAAGTCATACGGGTTCGGTCCGTCCTCGGCGACGTGCCGGATGAATTCCTCCCACTGCACCTTGAAGCCGTTCTCGAACACATCGTTGACGGGCACCTCGATCCAGTCTGATGCGTAATCGCGGGTGTCGGGAACGTCGGGATTCCAGGTCGGCTTCGGCGTTGCGTTGCGCGGCTGGATCTTGCAGCCGAACAGGCCGACGACCGCGCTGCCCAGTGTTCCGTCGACCTGGAACTCGAGCAGTTCGTCGCGGTTGACGCGTGTGGTCCAGCCTGAGTTCAGCTGGGCGGTGACTCCGCCTGCCAGCTCGAAGACCGCGTATGCCGCGTCATCCGCCGTCGCTGCGTAGCTGTTGCCGCTCTCGTCAACGCGCTGCGGGATCTCGGTCACCGCGTGCGCATATACGGACTCGACGCGCCCGAACAGGTTCTCAAGCACGTAGTTCCAGTGCGGGAACATGTCGACAACGATGCCGCCGCCGTCTTCCGCGCGGTAGTTCCAGCTCGGGCGCTGCGCATCCTGCCAGTCCCCCTCGAACACCCAGTAGCCGAACTCGCCGCGCACCGAGAGGATGCGGCCGAAGAACCCGGAGTCGATCAGCCGCTTCAGCTTGCGGAGGCCCGGGAGGTAGAGCTTGTCGTGCACGACGCCGTTCTTGATGCCGGCCGTCTCGGTCAGGCGGGCGAGCTCCAGCGCCTCCTCGAAGGAGTCCGCGGTGGGCTTCTCGGTGTAGATCGCCTTACCGGCGGCGATGGCCTTGCGGATCGCGGCGCTGCGAGCTTTCGTGACCAGGAAGTCCGAGTAGATCTGCCAGCGGTCGTCGGCGAGCGCCGCATCCAGGTCGGTCGTGTAGTCGGCGATGTCGTGGCGCCGGGCGAGTTCCGCGAGCTTCTCCTCGTTGCGGCCGACGAGCAGCGGAACCACCTGCACCCGTCGGCCGTCGGAGAGCAGCACGCCGCCCTGCTCCCGGATCGCGAGGATGGACCGGAGCAGGTGCTGCCGGTATCCCATGCGCCCGGAGACGCCGTTCATGATGATGCCGATGGACGTCATGTGTGCTCCTTGCCGTTGCGGAAAAGGGTGCCTCCCGGGCTCTGTTCGGCCGTTGCGGAAAGCGCTTACCAGACGGTAGCGCGATTTGTCCGGGAGGGCAACACGCCGCGGGAAGCGCTAGGCCCGGGAAGGAGTGGACTCGCGGATGCGGACCTCTCCGACGATCGGCTCGCTCAGCCGCGGGTCGGACGCGTCGGACACGGCGAGGGCCAGAGCCCGTTCGCCGATCTCCTCCAGAGGCAGCGCGACCGTCGTCAGCCGCGGGGTGAGGTCGCGCAGAATCGGCACGTCATCGAATCCGGCGACGGCGATGTCATCGCCCGGCGTCAGACCCGCGTCCTTGATGGCGCCGAGGACGCCGATGGCCATGACATCCGTGACGGCGAACACGCACTCCGGCCGGGCGCCTGTGGCCAGCAACTCGGCCATCGCCCGATATCCGCCATCGCGCGAGAACGCGGCCTCGACGATGCGGCTGCCCCGGGCCACGGAGACGAAGCCGCCGATCCGCTCCGAGACGGTCGACAGCCGGACATCGCCGGCGACGATGGTGAAGTCGGAATATCCGAGCCCGCGGAGGCCGGTCGCCAGCGCGGCGGCCCCCTCCCGGTTGGCTACGGCGACCGACCGGATCCCCGGAACTTCGGGCCCGATCACCGTCAACGCGTTCAGGTGCGAGAACGCCTCCCACCCGGCGTCGGTCTCTCGGCCGGCCGCAACGATCACCGCC
>DATMTC010000024.1:0-2854 GCA_035565115.1 Microbacteriaceae bacterium
GGCGCCGACAATTCCGCCACGAACGGCGAACCCGTATGTTGCGGCACTCTGGGTGATCGGAATCGTTTTCACGGTGGGCGGCGCGATCCTGCAGCTTGCGCCGCAGTTATCGCCATCGCAGGGCTCGTTTTCGGTCAGCGAAGGGCAGGGTTTGCCCGTCGAGTTGGTGTTGAGAAACCTCGCGTACGCTGTGTCGACTCCGATGATCACTGTCGGTATGGCAACAATCGTCGGCCTGATCTTCCTGCTGGCAGTCGCCGCCCGCCCTGGCAGGTCGGATTCGGACGCAACGTGAAACGCTTCGTCTGGTTGGCCGGCAGCCTGGCGCTGATCGCGCTGGCAGCTGCCGTAGCGATAACGACCATCACGGCCATAACGGTGACAGCGCCGCGTGGCCTCGTTCCGGTCGGCGGGGACATTCCTGAGGCCTTTCGGCTTTTGAATGTGATGCGCTCGTTGGTGCCAGTACTGACGACCGTCTGTCTCGGCGCGCTCGTGTCGATTCCGTTCGCATTTGCCGCGCGACACCAGACTCGGATGAAAGCTGGGCGCCCCCGTAGACTTGGCGGGTGATCGATCCCGTGCTGCTCCGTGAAAACCCAGAGAAGATCAAGCGATCGCAACGGGCGCGCGGCGAGTCCGTCGAACTGGTGGATGCCGCGCTGCAAGCCGATCAGGAACGCAGGGCGGCCATCACCGCGTTCGAAGCTTTGCGAGCCGAGCAGAACGCATTCGGCAAGCAGGTCGCATCCGCCCCGAAGGACGAGAAGAAGCAGCTCGTCGCTCAGGCGCAGGAGCTTGCGGCCAGGGTGAAGGCGGCGCAGCAGACCGCGAACGACGCAGACGAGCGGTTCAACCAAACCGTTCGCAGCATCGGAAACGTCATCATCGACGGCGTGCCGGCAGGCGGCGAGGACGACTTCACAACGTTGCGCACAGTCGGCGAGATTCCGACCTTCGACTTCGAGCCGCGCGATCACCTTGAACTGGGCGAGAAGCTCGACGCCATCGACATGGCGCGTGGTGCGAAGGTCTCGGGCGCACGGTTCTACTTTCTCAAGGGTGTGGGTGCCCTGCTCGAGCTCGGCCTGATGAACCTCGCTGTGCAGAAGGCGATCGAGGCTGGCTTCACACCGATGATCACCCCGACGCTCGTTCGCCCAGAGGTCATGCAGGGCACGGGGTTCCTTGGCGCCCACGCAGACGAGATCTACCACCTCGAAACCGACGACCTGTACCTGACGGGAACGAGCGAAGTTGCGCTCGCCGGCTATCACGCCGACGAGATTCTCGACCTCGAGAACGGTCCGAAGCGTTACGCAGGCTGGTCGACCTGCTACCGGCGCGAGGCCGGCTCCGGTGGAAAAGACACCAGGGGCATCATTCGCGTTCACCAGTTCAACAAGCTCGAGATGTTCGTATACACGCTGCCGGACGATGCCGAAGCCGAGCATCTGCGACTGCTCGCACTGCAGGAGCAGATGATGGCATCCCTCGGCCTGACCTATCGCGTGATCGACACCGCGGCGGGTGACCTCGGGTCGAGCGCAGCGCGCAAATATGACATCGAGGCGTGGATTCCGACCCAGGGCACATACCGGGAGCTGTCGTCGACCTCCAATTGCACGACATTTCAGGCGCGCAGGCTCGACACGCGGCACCGCACAGACACGGGAAAGACAGCCCCGGTCGCAACACTCAACGGCACGCTAGCGACGACGCGCTGGCTGGTCGCACTGCTCGAGACGCATCAGCAGGCGGATGGCTCTGTGCTTGTGCCCGAGGTGCTGCGGCCATACCTGGGTGGCCGCGAACGGCTCGAACCGGTCGAGCGGTGACCTTGCGCGCCACCGACGCCGCTGCTGATCGCGACAGCAGCGCCGATCGCGACAGTGTCGATCGCAACAGTACCGCCGAGCGGATGCTGATCGCCCTCGACGTCGACGGCACCCTGATTCGCGAGGACGAGTCGATCGGCGACAGAGTGCTCGCCGAGGTCAAACGCGTCTCCGATCTCGGCCACGAGGTCACGCTTGCGACAGGGCGAAGCTGGGAGACGGCGCAGCCGATCATCGAGCGGTTCGGCATCCGTCCTGAATACATCGTCTGTTCGAACGGTGCTGTGACGCTCGAGCGCGACGCGGCTGAGCCCACCCGATACCGCCGCGAGCACGTTGAGACGTTCGATCCGAGCGAGGTGCTGCGCACCATCCGGCCACATCTGCCCACTGGCAGCTTCATGGTCGAGGACGCAACAGGATTCCGCCGATACACCGAGGGGATGACTGACTGGTCGCTGTCGAATGCGGCTCGCGTCGACTTCGACCGGCTCGCCGACTTTCCGGCCAGCCGCGTCGTCGTCGTCTCGCCGAACCACGACGAGGAAGACTTTCTCGGCATCGTCGAGCGGATGGGGCTGCACAAGGTCAGCTATGCGATCGGCTGGACCGCGTGGCTGGACATCGCTCCCGATGGCGTGAACAAGGCGACCGCGCTCGAGCGTGTGCGTGGCCTGCTCGGCATACCGCGAGCCCGTGTGCTCGCCGTCGGAGACGGTCGCAACGATATCGACATGCTCAGCTGGGCTGCAGAATCAGGTCGCGGAGTGGCGATGGGCCAGGCGCCCGCCGAGGTGAAGTCCGTCGCGAACGGCGTGACGGCATCCGTCGTTCACGATGGCCTCGCCGACGTGCTCGCGGGCCTGTAGTCCAGCGATTTGCCAGGTGATCGTGTCAGGCTTATTCGCCTGCCGACCAGCAGAAATCCACCTGTAGCACCGTTACCGGCTCCACGCCGAAGGGAAGTGAATGAGCGACCTGCGCCCACGCCATAACCGTCCAGGACGAGTGGCGCC
>DATMTC010000025.1:0-17967 GCA_035565115.1 Microbacteriaceae bacterium
GATGACGATCACTTCTTCTTGCAGCGCCGAGCGCAAGGCAGACAGGATCAGGATCGGGATCGTCCACCAGTAACCGTGCAGGGGCGCCGCGTTGACATCGACCGTTATTCCAATCGCCCGTCCAACGAAGTACAGGGCGAGCCCGGGTATGCCGATCACGCCGAGAAGCGCCAGTCCGCCGAGCAGGTCACGGCCCGGTTTGCGAAAATCCAGTCCGATCCGGCGAAATGTGCTCTGTCCTGGCAGCCACAGCAGGTAGACGACCAGGGCAACTGCGAAAAGTGCGAAGAACACGTCAAGGAACTGGTAGGTGAAGTCGAGCCATTCGATCGAGCTCTGCGATGCGTTCAACGTGGCCGATTGTTCGGAGAGTGGTTTCGGGCTGGTCAGGCGCGCGATGATGTTGACGATCGAATAGACGGCAGACGCGCCGAGCGAGAGGCCGAGCACGATGGCGATCTCCCACCACAGTGCGCGGCGACGGCCTCGGTCTAGGCCGGTTACCGCTTCAACTGGCACGCCGGCGTCCCTCCAGGCAGCCTGTGCCGATAGCGCGCAACCAGGGCGTACCCGACGGCGGCCGCCCAGGAAAACGGGGGAATGCTGCCGAGCCAGCCGAGCAGACGCAAACCGGCTGATGGCTGATGGCGAAGCATCGCGGCGACGGCGAGGTGCCCGCCGTACTGGTGGCTCGGCGTGACAAGCCAGACGCGTTCTGCTGTGTCGCTTTCTGTGAGCCCGTAACCTGCGAGGTCGGCCCATTGGTACGGAATCGATGTCGGCGGGGCCGGCAGCATCCGGGTCAGCCAGTCGACTGACGTTGTGCAGAACCCGCAGTCACCATCGAAGATGAGCACACCGCGTTGGTTCTGTCGGCCGGAACTCATAGCCATATCCTGCCACGCGAACACCCGTCAGCCGGGCTTGATACGGTCTCTGCGTGACGAGGAGAATCGAACGACGGCGAATTGGGGTTGCTGCCGTGATTGGCGCCGCGCTGGTTCCAGTGTTGATTCTGTGCGGCTGCACGGCGGATGCTCCGAGACCGGTTCGTGGCAGCTCCGTAACCGTCGCGGTGAGCGATCCGTTCACGAGCATGAACCCGTCCAGCCGGTCGGGCAATCAGCCGACAGACATCGGAATTGCGGCGCTGACCGGCGGCTCTTTCAGCTCGTACGACGCTGCAGGGGCTCTGCGCATGGATCAGGGGTTCGGCACCGTGACACGGTTGTCCGGGCATCCGCTTCGGGTCGAATATTCGGTGAAACCCAACGTCAGTTGGTCGGACGGCGTTCAGGTGGACGCTGCCGACCTGCTGCTGTCCTGGGCGGCAAACAGCGGGACGCTCAACACGGTCAAACCGAAAACCGACTCATCCGGCACCGTGACGAATCAGGCCGAACTGCGCACAGGCGTCTATTTCGACTCAGCTGGGGCGCCTGGACTCGACCAGGTGTCGAAGGTGCCGGTTGTCGGTCATGACGGCCGGTCGATCACGATGACGTTCGAGCATCCGATCGCCGACTGGCGACGCGCGCTGCCGACCCCGCTCGTGCCTGCTCACATCGTCATGCAGCAGGCATTCGCCTCGAAGAAGTACTCACCGGCCGAGGCGAAACGCACGCTCATTCGGGCGCTTCAGGGTTTCAATGAGCGCACGCTCGCGCGGGTATCGACTGTGTGGAGCGATGGTTTCGCGGTGAACGACAGCACCCCGGCGAAGAGTTTTAGCGTGTCGAACGGTCAGTATTCGATCGTGAAGGTCTCCGCGGATTCTGTCACCCTGCGCGCGAACCCGAACAACAACTGGAGCAGCAAACCGGGGTTCGAAGAGGTCGTTGTGCGTGTCATCCCCGATCCGATCAAACAGGTCCATGCGCTTGATTCTGGTGCTGTCGATGTGATTGCGCCCACGATCAGCAGCGCCGTTCTTGACGCGCTCCGCGGCTCGTCTGCAACGGTTCGCCAGGGCATGGGCTCAACCTACGAGCATCTGGATCTGACCTTCGACAACGGCGGACCGTTCGATCCTGCACGATACGCGGGCAGTGCAGATCGAGCGCGCGCGGTTCGCACGGCCTTCCTGAAAACCATTCCGCGCGACGCGATGCTGGCCCAGGCACGCAAGTCGCTGTCGACGAAAGCTGTCGCCCGAGATTCGTTCACCGCCATGCCAGGCGAGAACGGCTATCCGCGCATAACAGCGAGCAACGGCGCTGACGCGTTTCAGACCGTGGACATCGCCGGCGCCACGAAACTGCTCGCGGGCGCCGGTGTTCACACACCTGTGCCGGTTCGACTGTTGATCCCAACCGGAGATCCGTTGCGCGCCGCTGAGTCGCAGTTGATCGCCTCAAGCGCGGCGAAAGCCGGATTCGCCGTGCAGAACGTCTCTGACACTTCGACGCCGTGGCGCGATCGCCTCGGTGACGGAAGCTACGACGGCGCGCTGTTCGGCTGGTCTGAGCACGACTTGACGGTGGCAGGATCGAAGACCGTCTACGGCAGTGACGGGTCGCACAACCTCAGCGGATACCAAAGCGATGCCGTCGACGCCGACTTCACCGCGCTCGCCGCCGCAGGCGGCGCAGGGAACGATGCTGCGCGGCGCATCGCCGGCTTCGCGAAAATCGACGCCAGCCTGTACCGCGACGCGTACGGGCTGCCGATTTTCCAATTCCCGTCGGTTGTCGCATACTCTCGGCAGGTGAAGGCGGTCAAGGTGGACGCGCTGCCGCCCGGCCTGTTTGCAGCGCTTCCGGCCTCGCAGCCAACGCACTGATGGCCCAAATGCGATGCCTGCATACACTACGCAGTGCCGTCGCGGATGTAATTTGCAAAAGTGCGCCAGTATTCGCAACATATGAGCGAATGGCGCAATAATCGCTCATCTGAGTTACTACTGTGTAACGGTTTGCGGCGCGGTTTGCTCAGAGGCACTACGCATCTCTATCGTCATTCTTATCAAGTGCGGCACTGACGACATCATCAGACGTGCCGTCTGCACGATTCCACACAGGAGGAACATTGAAGATCACGCGAAAGCGGCTGCGCCCCGTTCTGGGTGCGGTTGCCGTCGCCTCAGCTGCAGGCCTTGTGCTTGCGGGCTGCACGACGTCAGGCTCACCAGAACCGACGTCCTCAGGGGGCGGCACGGTAACAATCGCACAGGTGAACGAAGCAACATCGTTCAACTACAACACGCCGCAGGGAAACCTCGACACGAACGGGCTCATCTGGCAGATGACCCAGCCGCAGTTCTTCACCCTTGACGCCAACTACAACATCGTCCACAACAAGGACCTGGGCACTTACGAGAAGACCAGCGACGATCCTCTCACTGTGAAGTACACGCTCAACAAGGGTCTCAAGTGGTCTGATGGCAAGCCGATGACGGCTGACGACCTGATGCTCGGCTGGGCGCAGGGTGCCGGTTATTACGACTCGGCCAAGACCGACGCAGACGGAAACGTCACGAGCGGAACGCAGTACTTCGTCACGGCGGCCGGAACGCCGTTCTCGACGGATCTGCCGAAGGTGAGCTCAGACAACCTGTCGATCACGATCACGTACACCAAGCCGTACGTTGACTGGGAGCTCGTCAACCCGATCCAGTTCCCGGCGCACATCGTCGCGAAAGAGGCGGGCGTTAGCACTGCTGACCTGATGAAGGCCTTCAAGGACACCCCGAAGGGCAACGTCGACAGCCCGGCTCCTGCGAACGAGACCTTGAAGAAGGCCGCCGACTTCGTGAACACCGGTTACGACGCGACGGCGCTTCCGAAGAACAAGGACCTTCTCGTCTCCGGCGGACCGCTCATGGTCACAGGCTGGTCGCCGAAGCAGTCCATGACCTTCACGAAGAATCCCGAGTACAAGGGTGACCACGAGGTCAAGTTCAACAAACTCGTGATGCGCTTCATCGGTGACGCGAACGCTCAGGTGACCGCACTGCAGAACGGCGAGGTCGACGCGATCCAGCCGCAGGCATCCGCTGACACCATCACCGCGCTCAAGGCGATCAAGGGTGCCAAGGTCATTCAGGGCGCTCAGGCTGCATACGACCACCTCGACTTGAACTTCAAGGCGCCGGTGTTCCAGGACCCGAACGTGCGCAAGGCGTTCTTGCTGACGATTCCGCGGGACAAGATCCTCAAGGCCATCGTCACACCAGTCGACCCGAGCGCGAAGGTGCTCAACTCGCAGATCTGGCTGCCTGACAACAAGCAGTACACGAACGCTGTGAAGACAAACGGCTCAGACGAGTTCAACAAGGTGGACATCGATAAGGCGAAGCAGCTGCTTGCTGGCGCAACCCCGACGGTGAAGATCTTGTACAACACGAACAACCCGAACCGCGTCGACTCGTTCCAGGCCATCCAGGCCTCGGCGAAGCTGGCCGGATTCAACGTCACAGACGGTGGCTCGCCTGACTGGAGCACGCTCCTCTCAGGTGGCGACTACGACGCGTCGATCTTCGGTTGGATCAACCCGGGAGCTGGCAACGCTCAGATCCCGCAGCTGTTCCAGATCGGCAACCCTGGTAACTACAACAACTTCAACGACCAGGCCGCAAGCGACCTGGCGGTGCAGTCGCAGTCGACGCTCGACCCGAGCAAGCTCGACGACATCAAGTTGAAGATCGACAAGGCAACCTTTGCTGACGGCTACGGCCTGCCGCTGTTCCAGTTGCCTGGTGTGTTCGCCGAGGGACCGAACCTGTCTGGCGTCAAGTGGTTCGGCGGACAGAACGGTATTACCTGGAACGTCTGGGATTGGACCAAGAAGTAAACAATCCCTAAGTTCGCCCCCCAGTGAATCTGGGTTAGTCTGGGGCGCCGGACTCTTTCGAGAGTTCGGCGCCTCAGCGCTGAGGCGGCTCGACCGACATAGGATGAACCGCAGCCATCCGCTGTGCGCTTCATCCAGTGGGCCCGTTACAACGCTCGCCCGCATACCGTTTGTAAAGGTTCTTCGAAACTATGGTGAGTTTCATCGCGAGACGTGTTCTCGTCTCCATCCTGATTCTGATCGCCGCATCGTTCATCATGTACGTGCTTACGGCGAATTCAGGAGACCCGCTCCAAGATCTGAGCAGCAGCAGTTCACCCAACCGGCAGGCGCTCATCGACGCCAGGGTGCATGCGCAACATCTCGATGTGCCTCCTCCGCTTCGGTGGGGAATCTGGCTTGGCGGCGTTGCCAAGTGCGTGATCCCCTTCGCGAACCAGTGTGACCTCGGCACGACGTTCACCAACCAGGCGGTGACCGACCTGCTGCCGCACGCAATGGTTGCGACGCTGCAGCTCGTCACCCTGGCGTTCGTTCTCGCCGTCGTGCTCGGCATCGCGCTCGGCATGGTCACTGCGCTTCGCCAGTACAGCGCGTTCGACTACGGCGTCACATTCATCAGCTTCTTTCTCTTCTCACTTCCGTCGTTCCTGATGGCGGTTCTGCTGAAGGCGTTCATCGCCCTCGGCTTCAACAACTTTCTTGCCGACCCGGTCATCGGACCCGTCACGCTGATCGTGATCGGGCTTCTTGTCGGAGGAATCTGGCAGTTGCTGATCGGGGGGAACTGGCGGCGCAGGCTCATCGTGTTCCTCGTGTCCGGACTGGCGACGGTGCTGGTGCTCTGGTACATGTCGGCGACGAACTGGTTCCTGAAGCCGGCGCTCGGCCCGATCGTGATCATTCTTCTCGTGGCGGGCATCGCGTACGGAACCACGGCGATCATGGCAGGCATCCGCAACCGCAAGGCGCTGCTGACGGCGGGGATCACGGCCGGAATCGCGGTGATCTGCTACTTCAGCCTGCAGTGGTTGTTCAACATCTCATCGCTCGGCACGCTGATCTTCCTGGCAGTCATCGCGATCATCGTCGGCATTCTCGTCGGGTTCTTGCTCGGCGGATACGATCGCGCTCAGTCGATGCGCGTCGGTGCCGTCGTCGCGCTCCTGTCCGGCGGCGTCGTGCTGCTCGACCGTTTCATGCAGTCATGGCCTGCATACCTGAACCTCGACACGATCAACGGGCGCCCGATCGGCACGGTCGGCTCGCAAACACCGAACCTCGCGGGGGACGTGTGGATCCAGGGCATCGACGGATTCACCCACCTGTTGCTGCCGACCATCAGCCTGCTGCTGATCAGCTTCGCCGGATATACGCGATACTCGCGGTCCGGGATGCTCGAGGTGCTCAACCAGGATTATGTGCGCACCGCGCGTGCGAAGGGATTGCCTGAGCGCACCGTGATCGTGCGGCACGCGTTCCGCAACATGCTCATTCCGCTTGCAACCCTGGTGGCAACAGACATCGGCGCCCTGCTCGGTGGAGCCGTGATCACCGAGACGGTGTTCGCTATCAGTGGTATGGGCGCACTGTTCTACAGCGGGTTGCAGCGAGTCGATGTCAACCCGGTCATGGGGTACTTCCTCGTGATCGCGATGACCGCGATCGTCTTCAACTTCTTGGCCGACCTCGCATACGCGGCACTCGACCCACGGGTGAGGACACACTGATGACTCACTCGACATCTGAATCCGTTCGCCGCAGCACCGTCGCCACTCCGACCAGCACGCAGGAGGCAACCCGATGAGCACCATTCAGGGCAGCCCGCTCGAACCAACGATCCCTGAAGGCCCAGTCAGTCCGGCGCCGACAGACGAGCACGCTCGCGGTGAGAGCCAGGGGCGCTTGATTTTCAAGCGGTTCATGGCGAACAAGCTGGCCGTCGCATCCATCATCATTTACCTTGCCGTCTTGGTGTTCTCGGTCTCGGCAATCGGTCTCGGGCCGATCCACGGATGGTGGAAGTTCTCATACACCGAACTGAATGACCAGCTGAACCAGGGGGCTCCGACGCTGTCCATCGTGCCGCAGTGGCTCGGCGGTAGCGGCATCCACCTCGGCGAGCACCCGTTCGGCCAAGACCGCATCGGCAAGGACTATTTCGCACTCACCATGCGCGGCATCCAGAACTCGATGCTGGTCATGGTGGTTCTCGGCCTGTTCGCCACCGTGCTTGGTGTTGTCGTCGGAGCGATCGCAGGCTACTTCCGCGGCTGGGTCGATGCAGTGCTCATGCGCATCACAGACGTGTTCATCGTGATTCCGGCCATCGTGATCGGCGCGATCGTCGGCCGTACAGCGAACGGCCTCGGTGCGTTCGGGCTTGCGATTCTGCTTGGCGCCGTATCGTGGATGGTCATCGCCCGACTAGTGCGAAGCGAATTCTTGTCGCTGCGCGAGCGCGAGTTCGTTGAAGCAGCACGGGTCGCCGGTGCATCTGACATGCGCATCATCTTCAAACACATCCTGCCGAATGCCGTCGGCGTGATCATCGTTGCGTCTACGCTGCTGATCGCATCCGCGATCCTGCTCGAGACGGCCCTGAGCTTCCTGGGTTTCGGCATCAAGTCGCCTGACTCGTCGCTCGGTCTGTTGATCAGCCAGAACCAGTCGGCACTGACCACCAGGCCATGGCTGTTCTGGTGGCCGGGTTCATTCATCGTGCTGCTCGCGCTGCTGGTGAACTTCGTCGGCGACGGTCTGCGCGACGCCTTCGACCCGAGGCAGCGCCGATTCAGCATCCGCAGGACCAAGGAGCAACCGCCCGAGCCTGACGAGCCGACGACCACTCAGCCGACCGATACTCAGCCGACCGATGATGTGACAACGGTGGAGCCGGCATGAGTGCGGCGGTCTTAGAGCTGGATCAGAGCCCAGATCGCGCCGATCGCAAGCACGACGAGTGCGAGATCGAGCCACCAGTGCACGTGTCGCGGAACGCGGGTCTCGTCGGCGACACCGGCTTCCACCTTTCCTGCGTCGCGCAGCGCATTCCAGCGCTCGCGCACGATGTAGGCAGCCTGGCCGGATTCGCTGGCCAGCAGATCACCCGGCCGTACCCTTCCGTCAACGCTCGGCGCGGCATCCACTCGTCCGTGATTCTCGGCGCGCCTGGCCATCGCCGTTCCGGTTCGACCTGGAGCCGGCGCCGCCCATGCGGAGAACTGATGGCCTGGCGTGTACAGCGTCAGCGCATAGCGGGTGTCGACGTGGATGAGCGCCGCCCACGGAACCTCGACCGTGCGCAGCACATTGCGGATGCGCACGCCGGCGTCGTCGACGCGAACGTACGGACGCCAGAGCGCCGTCCACGCGAACAGGCCCACGAACGCGGCAGGGAGCAGCGCGAGCGCGCGATCATCCGAGCCTGTGACCAGGGTCGTGACGAGCAGAACGGCAGTGATCGCCCAGATCACAATCGCAAGGACGCGGTTGAAACGAGAAACGAAGACGGTGCTGTTGTGCGCCTCGGATTGTGCCATGTCTCTATGGTGTCAGCATCCGACCCGCGCGCGCACCGAGCACGAGCAGCACACGCACCGGCAGGTGTCGTTGAGAGGACCACCCGCTGATGGCGACCATGACAAGCGAAGAGACCCCAGTACTGCAGGTCACAGACCTCAGCGTCGATTTCGGGGTCGACAACCTGTGGGTACCGGCCGCAATCAAACTGAACTACTCGATCAAGCGCGGCGAAGTCATGGCGCTTGTCGGCGAGTCTGGCTCGGGCAAGAGCGTCAGCTCGATGTCCATCCTGGACCTGCTGCCAAAGAACAGCCGGGTGACAGGAAGCATCAAGTTGAACGGCCGCGAACTGCGCGGCATCTCGTCCGCGCAGATGCGTTCGGTGCGCGGTAATGACGTCGCCCTGATCTTCCAGGAGCCGATGACAGCGCTGAACCCGGTGTTCACCGTCGGTTTTCAGATCGTTGAGACGCTGCGCGTGCACTACGGCATCTCGCCGCACGAGGCGAAGGAGCGTGCGATCGAGTTGCTCGGCCTCGTCGAGTTGCCTGACCCGCTCAAGGCCTTCAACTCATATCCGCATCAGCTCTCTGGCGGGCAGCGGCAGCGTGCGATGATCGCGCAGTCGATTTCGTGCGACCCTGGGCTGCTGATCGCTGACGAGCCGACCACGGCGCTTGATGTCACGGTGCAGGCCGAGATCCTCGACCTGCTGAGGAGCCTCCGCGACCGCCTGAACAGCGCGATTCTGCTGATCACACACGATATGGGTGTCGTAGCCGACCTCGCAGATCACATCTCGGTCATGCGACGCGGCAAGATCGTCGAAGCCGGCCCCGCTCTTCAGATCTTCAACAACCCGCAACATCCGTATACGAAGGCCCTGCTCGATGCTGTTCCGCATCTTGGCCAAGGGTCGGATGCCGGTGACGTTGACATGACGGCAGCGCTTGCGGTGGTTGCCGATGAAGAACACGTCGACGACGAACTGCGTAAGCGCATCGAGATGAATGACCGTCTGGCCGAAGAGTCGCGCAAGGCGGCGGAGGCCGAGCTGGCCGGTGTTCCCGCGGTGCTTCATTTCAACGACGTGGTGATCGAATATCCGGGTCGAGGGCGCGTGAAGGCGTTTCGTGCGGTCGATCACGTCGATCTGCAGATTCACCAGGGCGAGGTTGTCGGCCTGGTCGGCGAGTCAGGCTCAGGCAAGACGACGCTCGGTCGTGCCGCGATCGGTCTGTTGCCGATCACGGAAGGCAGCCTGAACGTCGTTGGCACGGATCTGTCGCGCCCCTCCAGGCATCTGGTGCGAGAAGTTCACAAAAAGGCGGGGATCGTCTTTCAGGATCCGTCGTCTTCGCTGAATCCGCGGATGACGATCGGTGCAAGCATCGGCGAACCACTGCTTCTCGCGAAGAAGGCGAGGGGCGCTGCGCTCGACCGCGCCGTCGAGGGATTGCTCGACGCCGTGGAACTTCCCAGGAACTATCGCACGCGCTATCCGCACGAACTCTCGGGCGGCCAGAAGCAACGCGTAGGTATCGCGCGCGCTTTGTCGCTGAAGCCGCCGTTGCTGATCGCTGACGAGCCGACATCCGCCCTCGATGTCTCGGTGCAGGCCACCGTGCTCGACCTGCTCAAAGGCCTGCAGAAGGAACTGAATTTCGCCTGCCTGTTCATCACCCACGACCTGGCCGTGATCGACGTCATGGCCGATCGCATCGCAGTGATGCACCTCGGCAAGCTGGTCGAGGTAGGCACCCGCGACGAGATTCTGCGTAACCCGCAGCACGCGTACACGCAGCGTTTGATCGCCGCCGTTCCGTTGCCGGATCCGATCGTGCAGCGCGAACGTCGTGAGTTGCGGGCGAGGATTCTGGCGGCGGGCTCTGACGAGTATGCCGACACCGATCTGCACAGGGACGCCGTGGAGTACGGCGCACCGCAGGAATACCCTGCCGTCGAGAACTACGAGGCGCCAGGCGAACCCGAAAACGAGCACGACAAGCATCCGAACGACTGAACTCCAATCCCGGTTCAGCGTTATTGCCCACTTCAAGCGGGCAATAACGCTGAACCGGGATTGGAATGGCGGGCTGGGTCGCGCGTTCGTCACGCCCATGTCGTCACGCCCATGTCGTCACGCCCATGTCGCCACGACCATGTCGCCGAGAGCGACGCACATGCGGTTGCGGTTCCCGCTGTGATGGGAGATGATCCGAAGAGGACAGTGCGCCCAGAGTGAGGAGCCGACGTGCCAGGTAACAGAGCGGTTGCATACAAAGGCCCGGGAGTGGTCGAGGTCATCGATATCGACTATCCGACGTTCGAACTCAAGGATGGCCCTGGCGTCAATCCGGCAAACGTCGGACGCAAGGTTCCGCACGGCGTCATCCTCAAAACGGTGACAACGAACATCTGCGGTTCGGATCAGCACATGGTTCGCGGGCGAACGACTGCGCCGCTCGACCTGGTGCTCGGCCATGAGATCACAGGTGAGGTGGTTGAGACCGGACCTGACGTTGAATTCATCAAGGTCGGCGACATCGTTTCGGTGCCGTTCAACATATCGTGTGGCCGCTGTCGCAATTGCAAGGCGGGCAAGACAGGCATCTGCCTCAACGTCAATCCGGATCGTCCAGGAAGCGCATACGGTTACGTGGACATGGGCGGCTGGGTCGGTGGGCAGGCCGAGTATGTGCTCGTGCCGTACGCAGACTGGAACCTGCTGAAGTTCCCGGACCGCGAGCAGGCCCTGGAAAAGATCATGGACCTGACCATGCTCTCCGATATCTTCCCAACCGGATTTCACGGTGCAGTAACCGCCGGCGTCACGGTTGGATCGACCGTTTACATCGCCGGGGCAGGACCGGTCGGCCTCGCGGCCGCTGCCGGAGCTCAGCTCCTTGGCGCTGCGGTCGTGATCGTTGGCGACCTGAACGAGCAACGCCTCGCGCAAGCGCGTAGCTTCGGATGCGAAACCGTCAACGTTGGCCAGGGAGCGCCAGAGGATCAGCTCGAGAGCATCCTGGGCGTTCCAGAAGTTGATGCCGCCGTCGACGCCGTCGGGTTCGAGGCGCGCGGTCACGGTGGCGGTGCGAAAGCGCAGGAGGCCCCGGCCACGGTGCTCAACTCGCTAATGGACATCACTGCGGCAGGCGGCGCCATCGGGATCCCCGGGTTGTATGTCACAGGAGACCCTGGAGCCGTCGACGACGCGGCCAAAGTCGGGTCCCTTTCGATGAGCTTCGGCACAGGATGGGCAAAATCTCTCGCATTCACAACCGGGCAATGCCCTGTGATGCGGTACAACCGGCAGCTGATGATGGCCATCCTGCACGACAAGGTGCAGATCGCCAAAGCAGTCAATGCCACGGCCATCCCGCTCGAAGACGCCCCGCGCGGCTACGCGGAGTTCGATGCTGGGGCCGCAACCAAGTATGTGCTCAATCCGAACGGCTACGTGAACGCGTAGCGCTCGGGATCCACCACGGAAGAAGGAGACACCATGTCAGCATTGACCCTGGCAGATGCGCGCACCATCATCGCTGCGGCAGAACAGAAGGCGACCGAAATCGGTCAGCCGATGAACGTCGCCGTTGTCGACGCCGGAGGTAACCTCATCGCGCACGAACGGATGGACGGAGCGTGGATGGGCAGCGTCAACATTTCCATCAATAAGGCGTGGACATCGCGCGCGTTCGATATCTCCACCAAAGACCTCGGAGACAACTCTGGACCCGGTCAACAGTTCTTCGGCATCGACGCGAGCAATGGCGGCAAGGTGATGATCTTCGCCGGCGGCATCCCGCTGACCCGCGGAGGCGAGGTTGTTGGCGCGATCGGCGTCAGCGGTGGCGGTGGCGACCAGGATCATGCGGTCGCGGAAGCAGGAGCAGCCGCGCTGTCGTAGCGCGATTTCGCTTCCGCGCACGGATGGAGTCTGCTAGGCGGTAGACTATGGAGGTTGGGCGCGTCGTTGTGCCCCTACGGGCGAGTCCGCCCCAACCTCTTAACGCGTGAATTACTACCACCGCTGTGTGCGTCCGCCACGGTGATGGGCGGCGATTCCGCTCCCATCCTTGAAGGAAAACACCCATGGCAATTGCCACCCGTGACGACCTGCGCAATGTCGCAATCGTCGCCCACGTCGACCACGGCAAGACAACACTCGTTGACGCCATGCTCGGCCAGACGCATTCGTTCGCCGACCACGCGCACGTCGAAGAACGTGCAATGGACACCAACGAACTGGAGCGTGAGAAGGGCATCACGATCCTCGCCAAGAACACGGCGATCACATACAACGGAATCCACGCGGCCGAGCATGGCGCAGGTGGCCCGATCACCATCAATGTGATCGACACCCCGGGTCACGCCGACTTCGGCGGCGAGGTGGAACGCGGTCTGTCGATGGTGGATGGCGTTGTTCTTCTTGTCGACGCCAGCGAGGGCCCTCTTCCCCAAACACGTTTCGTGCTTCGCAAGGCGCTCGAAGCGAAGCTTCCCGTCATCCTGCTTGTCAACAAGACAGACCGACCGGATGCTCGCATCGACGAGGTCGTCACGGAGAGCCAGGACCTGCTGCTCGGCCTGGCAAGCGACCTGTCAGATGATGTGCCTGATCTCGATCTCGACGCCATCCTCGACGTGCCCGTCGTGTACGCATCTGGGCGCAACGGTGCGGCGAGCTTGAACAAGCCGGCAAACGGCGAACTGCCTGACAACGGCGACCTCGAGCCACTGTTCGAAGCCATCCTGACTCACATTCCCGCTCCGGCATATGACGACGAGGCACCCCTTCAGGCGCACGTCACCAACCTCGACGCTTCGCCCTTCCTTGGGCGACTCGCTCTGTTGCGTATCTTCAACGGCACGTTGAAGAAGGGCCAGACCGTCGCGTGGGTCCGTCACGACGGTGACGTGCACAATGTGCGCGTCACAGAGCTTATGATCACCAAGGCGCTTGACCGGTACCCTGCCGAGAGCGCTGGCCCAGGCGACATCGTCGCGGTCGCCGGATTCGCCGACATCATGATCGGTGACACGCTCGCCGACCCTGAGGACATTCGACCGCTTCCGCTGATTCACGTGGACGAGCCGGCCATCTCGATGACGATCGGCACGAACACCTCTCCTCTCGTTGGCAAGGTCAAAGGACACAAGCTCACCGCGAGGATGGTCAAGGACCGCTTGGACCGTGAGCTGGTCGGCAACGTGTCGCTGAAGATCGTGGACATCGGGAACCCGGCGGCCTGGGAGGTGCAGGGGCGCGGAGAACTCGCCCTGGCCATCCTGGTCGAGCAGATGCGTCGCGAAGGCTACGAGCTGACCGTCGGCAAGCCGCAGGTCGTCACCCGTCGCGTCGACGGCAAGGTGCACGAGCCGTACGAGCACCTGACGATCGACGCTCCCGAGGAGTACCTCGGCGCGATCACTCAGTTGCTCGCCGCGCGCAAGGGCCGCATGGAGAACATGGCCAACCACGGAACAGGGTGGGTGCGGATGGAATTCATCGTTCCGTCGCGCGGCCTGATCGGATTCCGCACCGAGTTCCTCACGATCACGCGAGGCACGGGCATCGCCAACGCGATCTCGCACGGTTATGACGAGTGGGCGGGCACGATCGTCACTCGCAGCAACGGTTCGATCGTCGCCGACCGCTCCGGTGTCGTGACGCCGTTCGCGATCATCGCCCTGCAAGAGCGCATGACGTTCTTCGTGAACCCGACTGAAGAGGTCTACGAGGGCATGGTCATCGGTGAGAACTCCCGCTCTGACGACATGGACGTCAACATCACCAAGGAAAAGAAGCTGACGAACATGCGCCAGTCGACGGCCGACAACTTCGAGTCGATGACGCCGTCGCGCCAGCTGACGCTCGAGGAGAGCCTCGAGTTCGCCAGAGAAGACGAGTGCGTCGAGGTGACGCCAGAGAAGGTGCGCATCCGCAAGGTTGAACTCGACGCACACTCCCGGGCACGTGCAACTGCGCGACTGAAGAAGCAGGACGCGTAGCGGCCGACTCCCGCCCGGGGGCGTACTGATGCCTTGTCTGGGGGTGTCATCGTCCAGCTGGCTGCGACTACGATATGTTCGTCGTCGGAGTCGACCGCCTCCGGCTGGTTTGGGGACCCCTATGCAAGAGTTCATCACAGCTGCGATCACTCTGATTCTCAGCAACATGACCGTCACGCTTCTGGTGGTCGGACTGATCACGGCGGCGATCATCTCGTTGACTGGGGCCCGCCGCCATGAAGCGGGGTTCGTCAGCGGCACCTTCCTCAATCAATTCCTGCTGTTCAGCGTCGGGGTCGGCTACGCCTACAACTTCATCATGCACAGCATCTTCGGCGAGTTCACGGCGAAGATCATCGGATGGGCGCAGAGCCCGTTCCAGCTTGAGGTCGCATTCGCCAGCCTCGGCTTCGCGCTCGTCGGATTCGTAGCGTTCCCGCGACGACGCGCGATTCTGGTCAAATTTCTCGCCCTACTCGGCCCGGCCGCATTTCTGTGGGGAGCGGCAGGCGGTCATATCTATCAGATCGCGACAACGGGAAATTCGGCAGAGGGCAACGCCGGTTCGATCTTGTACACGGACATCCTGCTGCCCATCATCGGCTTCGTCTTCCTGTGGTGGCACGGCATGGCCGTTCGCCGAACCGGAGCAGCGGAACTGGGTGATCCTCAGCCGAACAGCGCTTCGCCGATGTAGTGTCCGACCTTCGGTGCGGGCGGAATGGCGAACACGGCTGACCCGATGTGGGCAATGTATTCGCCCAGCCGATCAACCGCGCCCAGCTTCCTCTGCAGCGCCACGAAGTTAGCAGGGTCGTTCATGTAGGCGATGAACATCAGCCCGGCATCCATCTGCCCGAACTGGTTGATGCCGTCGGTGTAGTTGTACGAGCGCCGCAGAATCTTGATGCCGTCATTGTTCTCGTGGGCTGCAAGCGCAATGTGCGATGTGTCAGAGATGCGCAGGTCGCCCGAGGCGTCGCGTGCGTGAAAGTCGGGTGTTGTGTGCTCGGAGCCGCCGCTCAACGGTGAACCGTCGAGCTTGGTCCTGCCGAACACTGTCTGCTGGTCGCCGATGTGATCGGCGTCCCAGATCTCGATGTCCATCTGAATCTTGCGTGCGACCTGGTAGGTGCCCCCGCGCATCCACGCCTGATCCGGCTGGTTCAGCCAGACGTGCTTGGCGTAGTCTGCGTCGCTCACGATGTTGCGTGTGCCGTCCTTGAAGCCCATCAGGTTGCGCGGCGTCTTCTGGTGGGGGCCAGCGGATGCTCGTCCGAATCCCATGACCGTCCAGCGGGTCGTGACCGTGTCACGCGCCATCCTGGCCAGGTCGCGGATGGCGTGGTATGCCACCTGCGGGTCGTTTGCGCAGGCCTGCAAGCTCAACTCGCCGCCGTTGAGCGCAGGATCGAGCTGATCGCTCGGTAGCGCAGGCAGCACGTTCAAGGCTGCCGGCTTGCGATGGGTCAGGCCGAAGCGCTCGGTGAAGATCCCCGGTCCGAGTCCCAGGGTGACGGTGAGACCGGATGGCCCAAGATCGAGTGCCTCACCGGTGTCGGCTGGAACGGCGTTCGCACGGGTCGGTGCGACCTGGCCGATCGGGTCGCCCTTCATCAACTGGGCAATCGCGGCCGACCACCTGGCGAGCAGTGCCTGCAGTTCGGCTGCTGTGCCTGCCGAGGTATCGAACGTCATGTAGACGCAATACCGCTGCGGTTCGGTGCGGATGCCCGCCTGGTGCACACCGCCGTAAAACGGGTAGCTCAGGAGCGGGTCTGCGTCGGGATCGGCCTGTGCGCCGAGTGCCTGTGCGCCGAGTGCCTGTGCGCCGAGTGTGCCACCGATGCCGGCAAGTGCACCCACCGCCAGACCGCCTGCTGCGCTCGCGAACAGGCCGCGGCGCGACAGGTGGTTCGCGTCAGACTGAGAATTCTCGCTCACTGATTCTCAATCACTGGTTTCAGAGTCACTGCGCGCTCGCGACCTTCTCCGCGATCCGCGAAAGCGGGTCCTGCAACGCCTGAACGGCCTGACTGAGCTTGTTCGCGTCACTCGCGCGGAGTTCGGCGGTGTACAGCACGTATCCGCCGGGCACCGACGAGTCCTTGTAGCCGTCCAGCAACGACTGAACGTTGCCAAACTGCTTGGTGACTTGTTCGGTCAGGCTCGGATCGATCTTCGAGAGCCCTGGCTTCAGGAATGCGAAGGCCTGCTGCGCGCCCTCGATGTCGGCGGCGAAGTCGACCAGGTCGAGGTGGCTGAACGCTTCTTCCTCGCCCTTGATCTTCGACGATTGCACCTCTTCGAGCAAGCCAGCGGCACCGTTGGCCAGGTCCTCCGGCTTGTATGTGAGCTTCTTCACCAGGTCGTCGAGCTTGCCGACGTTCGTCTGCAGTTCGGCCGCGTACTGTTTGGTCGCGTCCGTGATCGCGCCCGCCTGATACAGGTCGCGTTCGATCGCGTGGAAGCCGTGCCATCCGGCGGCCGGGTCGAGGTTGGACTGCCGCATGTCGATGAGGTAGTCGAGGTTGCCCGAGTTGTCCGTCGCCTTGAAGCCGGGCAACACGAAGCCTGCGACATCCGATTCGATCCGCTCGTAGAACGGCCTGGCCATGGCGTATTCCGCTTTGGCCTGCTCGAGATCGCCCGCGTCGATCGCCGTTTTGAGGTTGGCCACCGCGGTCACCATCGAGTTGACGTCACCCGTCACGTACGTTGCGTACCCGGCCGTCCCCTGCTTCAAAATGGATTGGATGCTGCCGGTCGCTTTCGCGCTCGTGCCTATGACCGTGAACTTCTGCAGGTCTTTGGTCGCGCCAGGGCACGACAGCTGGTACGTTCCGCCGCCCAGCGTCAGTGTGAAGCTCACTGGTTTGAGTCCGGGCGCAAGATTCTCCTTTTCGCCGATGATTCGCTGCTGACTCAGCAGCTCGATCTCGGTGATCCCCGTCGCACTCTCGTTTTTCACCGTGAATGTGACAGGGCCGGCAGGCACGGACGTGGTGTCGAGGCTGCACGTGTCCCCATCGCCGCCCGCCGCCAGGGTCACTTTCACCTGGGCGACCTTGCCCGCCTTCGGCGTTGCACCGTCACCGGCCTGCCCGGTCGACGCACAGCCGGCTAAAGCGAGTGCGCTGGCGGCGCTGAGCGCGACGATGGCGACGCTGAACCTACTTGGCGGCATACGGTGTGCTCCTTGGTGTTGGCGACTGTGCGGTGCTTGGCTGGGCGTCAGCCGAGTCGATGCGTTGTAACTTCGTGAGTCGGCGGCGTCCGCGCAGGCCGAACGCCAGCAAAACGAGCGCTGCGACGGCAGCTGCGATCGGCAGGTAGAGCTTCCACAGGAGTGCCTCGCTCGCCGCCGCGGATGCCTGTGCGATCGCCGCTGATGCCGCCGTGACCGAGCCGTTGGTCATGCTCCAGGCATCCGACGTGCTGCTGGAAGATGTGCCGCTGGAAGATGTGCTGCTGTCTGGTGCCGAGAATGTGCGAGGAGACGGCAAGCCGCCGTCGGAGATCGTGATGACCGTGTCTGCGGTTGATTTCGCGTCCAACAGCCGGCCGTTCACACTCCACAGTGTTCTGGTGACGCGTTCCCGCCAGGTCGCCGTGAACGCTCCAGGGTTCGAC
>DATMTC010000026.1:0-9335 GCA_035565115.1 Microbacteriaceae bacterium
GCGGAATACCGGCTGAGCCCAGACTGACGAACGAGTCCACGTGCAGGTCCTCCCCAGCCAGGCCCAGCGATGCGGTGGTCGTCCCGTACGAGTGTGCCACCATGTTCAGCGACATCCCTGATCCTTCCGAAATACATTCAAACCCTCGAGATCATGATCCAGGTGCACCCTACCGGCTTGCGCATCCGCATTTCGCACGACACAACGTCCAGATTTCAGCCCAGGGGGACGGGCAGGGCATGGCCCATACACGCCTCCTACAATGCGACACTCGTCGGAATTCGCGATGCTCAATACGTGTCGTTGAGGCTTTGGCCCGGTTCGTGGTTGAAGCACGGCGAGAATGACGAAATCTGCAGTTGAGTGTCTTTGTACCAAAACTCGACATAGTACGTCGCACCGTTGTGACCTTGGATCGTGATGCGCGGCTCGTTGTCCGGCTTGGTTGTCGACCGCGATACGGAGTAGCCGGGCTTCGCGGCCCAATGCTTCACAATCGCGTCGATGATCGCCTCACGATCGGCGCCCGACCGCAATTTCACGGTCGTATGCCCGGGCCAGCTGTAACCAGTCCCGGAACATCGAAACAGGTGGGCTTCAGACTTCTGCTCGCGATCAGCCACATATTTTGTGGGCACCAAAGATACGATCTCATCTTCAGCGGCCAGGGTGCTCGCCTTCGCGCGCTCAACTGTCAACGAACCATCGTGCACGCGGCCTCCATTTGAACATCCCGCCAGGCTTAACCCTGCGGTGAGCGCGACGATCAGAATTAATGGCCAACGCCTGCGCCTCATCGGTAGATCTCCCTGGCGACATCGACGACCACCTGGCGGTTGTCGGGGTTGTTCGTTCCGACAAGGTTGTGGTCCGCAACCCAGTTCAGCGGGTTAGCCTGCTCAGGTTGACCATCGGTGTTATAGACCGAAATGTCCCCTGGTGCATGATAGTACGGGCCGTGATTGAACGCCGGGTTCAGGCGTGGGTCGTTGCCGTCGCCGACGATCCCCGTCCTCTGTGCGGCTTGCAGTATGTCGTTATACGAATAATCGGTGTGGGTGGTCCCGGTATCTGGTGACCACGAGTCTGGCATCCATGCTCCGGAGAACGAGATGACTTGCATCGTGAGGGCGCGTGGCTTGTGGCTCCGTGATGCGCCGGGCTGCCGGACCTCGTACTTCGAGGTTGGATTATCCCGCGCGGCAGTCAGAACGTCCCGCCCGGGTACACGTCGTCCGGCAGCCTGAAGCAGGGGGAGAATGACAAGATCTGCACGTGTGAATTGTCACGGGTTGGGTTGACGATATAACCTGCCCCGTGAGCGCCCGAGAGGGTGAGACGGGGAGTGTTATTGGCGGCCGTATCGCGCTTGATCGTGTAATTGTCGTCCCCTTTCCAATGGTCGGCGATTCGATCAAGTATCCGGTCCACATCGGGCGACCCTTCCAGGTAAACATCCGTTTGTCCGCTCCACTGATACGAGTCCTTGGAGCACGACAGCAGGGTACCCTTGGGCGCTTGCTCGCTTTTCGCGACGTATTCGTCCGGGACCAGCCCAGCGATCGTGTCTTCCATTTTCTGCGCGGCATGCTTGGCCTGTTCCAGGCTTAGCGAGCTGATCGTCCTGTCTGCCGGCCCAGAAGCTGACATTGAGCATCCTCCTAGACACACCGCCACGAGCGCTGCTATCGACACCGTGAGGGCGCGTCGATTCCAACCGGCCGATACGTCGCAGAGCGGTCTCGAGGTTGCCTCTTGCCGCGCCATAGTCAGAACGTCCCACCCGGGTCGGCGTCCTCCGGCAACCTGAAGCACGGCGAGAACGACAGAATCAGTAGCTGGCTATTGGATTTCCACGGCCCGACGATATAGCCAGCATTGTGGGCACCGTCGATTCTCACTTGCGGGGTGCCGTCACCAGCTTTTCCACGGATCACCGTGTAGTTTTCGCTCCCTTTCCAATGCTGAGCGATCCGATCAAGGATCCCGTCAACGTCGGGCGACCCTTGCAGGTAAACATCGGTCTGCCCGCTCCACTGGTACGAGTCTTTCGAGCACGACAGAAGCGAGCCTTTCGGAACCTGATCGCGTTTCGCAACGTACTCGTCAGGGACCAAGCCGGCGATCGTGTCTTCCATTTTCTGTGCGGCGTGTTTGGCCTGTTCCACGTTCAACGAACTGATCGTCCTATCCGACGGGCCCGAACCTGACATTGAGCACCCTCCCAAACACACGGCCACGACCGCGGCTGCCGTCACACTAAGGGCGAGCGGCTTGTGGCTCCCTGATGCGCCGGGCTGTCGGACCTTGTATCTCGACGTTGCGTCATGCCGCACGGCAGTCAGAACGTCCCACCCGGGTCGGCGCCCTCCGCGAGCCTGAAGCAGGGGGAGAACGACATTATCTGTACCTGTTCTTGATTAAGGGTCGGTCCGACGAGATAGACGGAGCCGTGAGCTCCCGAAAATGCGATGCTCGGCGTCCCATCGGCGGCCGGTTTCCGGTCGATCGTGTAGTCGGGGTCCCCTTTCCAATGCGTGGCGATCCGGTCAAGGATCTGGTCAACGTTGGGCGATCCTTGCAGGTGAACAAACGTTCGCCCGCTCCATTGATATGAGTCTTTAGAGCAGGACAGAAGCGAGCCTTTCGAAACCTGGTCCCGTTTCGCGACGTATTCGTTCGGGATCAGTCCGGCGATCGTGTCCTCCATCCTCTGAGCGACGTGCTTGGCCTGTTCCAGGCTTAGCGAGCTGATCGTCCTGTCTGCCGGTCCAGAACTTGACATTGAGCACCCTCCCAAACATGCGACCACGACCAGCACCGTTGCCACAATTCCGCCGAATTGGCGCACGTTTATCATTGATACACCTCGCGAATCACGTCCTTGAGAACTTTCGCGTTTGCCGGTGTGTTGGTGGCGATGAGGTTGTGGTTGTTCAGCAGGACTCCTTGGTCGACTCCGTCGGGAGCTCCGAACGGTCCGTATTCGATGGGATCTACCGGTCCTTGATAGTAGGGCCCGTGGGTGAAAGCCGGGTCTGCTCGGGGAACGTCGCCACCCCACACGAGGCCTAGTCCTTGCGCTTCTTGCAAGATGTCGTAGTAAGAGTAGTCGGTGTATGAGGTCGACGGGCTTGCCTCCCAGCCGGCCGGCATGCCTGCCCCCGACAGCGAGATGACTTGGTTGTAATGGGCACCGGAGATTTCGGAGGAGGTGATGTTCGTCAGCCCCCAACTGTGACCGATTGCGGTCGATTGAGCGGCCGCTAGTGTCGGGTCGGTGCTTAGTCCTTGTTCGAATTGTGCGAGCTGGCGTCCTGCCGCGAGGGCACGGGCCGGATCGTTTGCCTCGCCGATCCGCGCGTAGTTGATCGCGTCGGTGCCGTCGTCGCCGCCCGGAAACACGCCGTCCTTGTACACGAACGCCACCGCATCCGGATACCCGGTCAGTAATTGCGCGGCGAATTGCTGGGAGCTCTTGTCGTAGAAGGAGTCAATGTTCGTGAATGTGCCGGGCACGTAGGTGATGACGTGGCTGGTGTCCGCGGAGGGGGTCCCGAGTATTTGGATGATGCGCGAGTGATCTGGGTCGTAGAGGTAAAGCTGCACAGTCGGGTTTTCGCCGACTGCGCCCTTCAGGAATTTGATCTCTTTCTTCAGGGCCGCGATTGTGGCTTCGTAACCGTCCACGTGGCTTCCGGCAATGAGGTTCATCTGCGACGACACATTCTTGAGACTCTTGATCACCGTCTCGTCCCGCTGAATTCGGGCGGCCGCGTTGATCTTGTTCGCGGCCACACGCACCAATGGTGGGATACCGCCGAAGGCTCCGATGATCGCGGGTGCTCCTGCGATCAGCGCGTCCTGTTCTGCGGGGTTGCCGTCGGCCGCAAGAGAGTCCCACCAGCTCTTCACCTTGTCAGGGTCGGCCTGCAACACCTTGCCGACCAGTTCGGGGTGGGCTTTTAGCAGGATTTGCAGGTCGGTTGCACTCAGCGCACCGAGCATGGCAAGAAGAGTTTCTGGGCTGTCGGATTTGATCGCAGCGGCAGTGAATGGTGCGGTGGCGCCGAGCACGTCGCCGCTTTGCAGTGCCGCAGCGCAGGCCGCGTCTGCGGCACGCCGCCGGGTGACCAGGTCTTCCCACTGCCGGTCGATTCCGCGCAGCACAGCTTGTTCGTCACCGATCTTGTTGCCGATCCGGTCCGCCTGCTTCGCAGCCTCCTGGTCGGTGACGTATGGGCCCTGCGCCTGCCGGTATGCGGCATCGAACTGCCGGTTCAGTCCGGACAGCCGCTCGTGCGCTGTGGTGCGTTGGGCCTGCAAGGCGGCTTGGGCGTCTTTGATCTGCTGCACCTGCCCTGCATAGGCCGTCAACGCATCCGCCTGGGCATCCAGCCCGGTGGCCAGCAGTTGCACGTCGGCGAGGATCGGATGCAGGGCGGTCACGAACGCGGCAGGCGACTTGCCCGCCCAGTCTGCCGACTGGGCGGATTGCTGCGCCGACTGCAGCGTGGTGATCACCGTGCGCAAACTGGTCGCCTTGGTGCGACGGACCGCGTCATCCGCGATGCCGCGCAAGGAGCTCGGCCACACGTTTATTCAGCGACTGCTGCCCGCGCCGTGTTGCGGACGTCAGTCGCGTGAACGGGATGCGGCCGCCGATCGCCAGCGCACGGTCACGGGGAACCACGACAATTCCGAGCCGGCCGTACTCCGTGCGAAGCTGCTCAATCGGCCGCCGAACCCGCGCGGGCCCGAAGGGTGCATTGAAAACAAGGATGACGCGGCTGAGCCCCGCCGGTCCATGGCGGTCCGACACCGCAGCCAGCACGGCGCGTGCATCCTCAATTCCCAATGGCGTGGCCTGCGCAACCGTGATCAACAGGTCGTGCGGGTCGTCGAAGACGTCGAGCCCGGCAGTGAAAGCGTGCGGACCCAGGTCATGCACGGCGAGCGACGGATCGACCTCCGCCACGTCGTCGCCGTTGGCCAGGCGCGAACCGAGATTTCCCGCCGAGTGGTCGTACAGGGCAGGAGCGCCTGTCGACGAGAGGCGAAGCCCATCGAACACGATTGCCGCCACCGTCGTCGCTCCGACTCCGCCGCTCGTTCCGGCGACGACGATGCGCAGCACTCGACTGCTGGGTGGGCGGCCTGAGACCGCGGGCAGTGTCATTCCGCTCCGTTGCCCTGTGTGGTGGCCGTCGCTGGCACTTTGGGCGCGTCGTCGTGCGCGAAATGCGCCACTTGTGCAATGTACGGGCGCTCGCCGCGGCGGATGAAGCGGCCGCGTCCCGCCGTCATCTGCTCCGCGTAAACGCGGGGCAGGATCTGCCCTTCGCTGCGTTCGCCTGACATCAGGAACGTGCTGCCGCCGGTGTCCCGCAGTGTCTGAAGTGCCGGGTCATACAGCGCGCGCTGCAGTCCGGCGACCGGACGTGCAAGCAACACATTCAGTCGCAGATCCCGTGCCGACGGGAGGTAGGGCATCAGAGGTGCAAGCGGATCCGTGCCCCCCGATGCGATGATGTCGAAGTCATCAACCACAACGACGATGCGCGGCCCAGCGCTGCGATCGGCGGTGTTCTGTCGTTTGGCGAGTTCTTCCGCGATGGCATGGGCAAGCTGCCTCGCTTCCGTGCTGCTCGACGCATAGCCACCGAGATAGTCGTCCGGGCAGTCATCCGCCAGGGCGCCTCGGCTGTCGATCACGGCCACGACGAGCTCGTCAGGAACGTGGCGGTCGACGAGCGAGCTAATAACGCCGCGCAGGAGTGTCGTCTTGCCTGAGCCGGCGTCTCCGAAGATCAGAAGATGCTGGTCCTGGTTAGCGAAGTCGAGCGTGGCCGGCTGCATGGTGTCCTGACGCAGGCCGTACGGCACCCGGTCGGGCTCATCGAACGGATCGGGTAGCTCGGCCGGTGAATAGTCGGCCGGTAACAAGCGGATGGGCGCTGCCGCGGGGCCGTTCCAACTTTCGGCGGCCTGCCGCGCGAGCGCCTCGAGGGCATCCGCGATCCGTTCGTCGTCGACGTCCTCCATCACAGGAAGCGCGATCTGGGCGAACAGTCCGTCTTCTGTCACGATCCGCCCGCGCTGATCCGGCCGGATCGTCTGCACAAGCTTGCGGCCGATCACGGAGTCGGCCGGGTCGTTCAGGCGAAGTTCCATTCGGGTGCCGATGAGCGGCTGCAGGTTCATGCGCACCTCGTTCCATCGTGTCAGCGCGAGCACGACGTGGATTCCGAAGCTGCTGCCGCGCTGGATCAGTTCGGCCAGTGGGGCATCGAACTGTTCGAACTCGCCGCGCACTGCGCCGTATCCGTCGACCAGGAGCACGATGTCGGCCGACGGCAGCTCCGGGAACTCGTCGTCGGCGTGACGGCTGCGCAGCATTTGGAGCGAGTCGACACCGCGCTCACGGAACACGCGTTCGCGCACAGCCAGCATCAGTTGCAGTTCTTCGAGCAGCCGCTGGATCTTGTCTGGGTCTGCTCTGGTCGCGACGCCGCCGACATGCGGGAAGCCTTCGATGCGGGAGAGGCCGCCGCCGGTCAGGTCGAGCCCGTAGACGCTGACCTGCCGTGGCGTGGTGCTGAGCGCCGTCGCCGCGGCGATCGTGCGCAGGAACGTGCTGCGGCCGGATTGGGGAGCGCCGATGATGGCAGCGTGACCACCGCTTTTGGTGAGGTCGAGCCGCCACGACCCTTGCTGTTGGGCCGCGGGGTTGTCAACGAGACCGAGCGGAACGCGCAGGGCGTCGTCTGCCCGGCTGCGCGCTTCGACGACACGCGACAGCGCAAGTCGCGGCGGAAGCGGCTGCAACCACACGGGGCTGACGGTGCGTCCAGCGACCCGAAGCCGATCGACCGCCTCGTCCACGAGGGCACGGCCGACGGACGGCCGTTGCAACTCCGCCTCCGAGGCCTCAGGGTCTTCGCGCCCGAGCGTGTTGAACGTGGGCAACAGCAGCGGCAAGGGCCGATGGGTGCCTTCGGATGCGCGCGGTTCGGCATCCGCGGCGATCGGCCCGGAGACGTACCCGGCCCTGAACCGCTTGTAGATTGACGTGTCGACCTTCATGTAGCCGTACCCGGGAATGGCTGGCAGGTGGAACGCATCTGGCCGATCGAGGATTGTTGAGCTCTCGGCTTCGGAGAACGTGCGCAGGCCGATGCGGTAAGAGAGGTAGGTGTCGAGGCCGCGCAGCTTGCCAGCCTCGATGCGCTGGCTGGATAGCAGCAGGTGCACGCCGATGGAGCGGCCGATCCGCCCGATGGTCATCAGCAGGTCGATGAACTCCGGCTCGGCGGTGAGCAACTCGCCGAACTCGTCGATGACCAGCAGCAGATGCGGCAGCAGAGGCAGCTCGGGTCGGCTCTCACGGAGTTCGCGGTAGTGGGTGATGGATGGCGATCCGCCAGCGTCGCGCAGCACCTTCTGCCGCCGCACCACCTCGCCGGCGATGGACGCTCGGGCGCGCTCGGTCAGGCCGGCGTCGTCTGCAAGGTTGTCGATGATTCCGGCCACGTGCGGAAGTCCAGCGAATGACGCGAACGCCGCACCACCCTTGTAGTCGACGAGCACCATGCTGAGGTCCTCTGGCGCGTGCGACAGTGCCAACCCGAGCACGAGCGTGCGCAGCATCTCGCTCTTGCCCGACCCGGTGGCGCCGATGCAGATGCCGTGCGGTCCCATGCCCAGCTGGGCCGACTCCTTGAGATCGAGCAGCAGTGGGGCGCCGAAGTCGTCGAGTCCGATCGGCACCCGCAAAAAGTCGCGGGGTGAGCGTGGCCGCCACGCGGCATCCGGGCTGATCGCGCTGACGTCGCCGATGCCGAGCAGATCGGCGACGCTGATGCCCTCGGTCGATTCGGCGGCATCCTGGGCGGTCATGCTCAGTCGCAGCGGCGCGAGCATCCGCGCGACAGCCTCGAACAGCGCGGGCGGAACGAGGTCGATGCGCGCGTCGCGCTCGAGCACTTCGCCGCCATGCTCGAGGCGGGCGTCTGTCACGGCCGCGCGTCCCTTGGTAGCAGTGATGCGCACGGTGACGTTCGAGGGTTCGTGCAGTCGGTCACTAAGCAGATGAACGACGGTGACCTGCAGGTCGGCGAGGCTCAGGTCGGCGTCCGGAATCGGCAGCGCGGATGCGACGTGGCCGTAGTCGTCGACGAACACGACCAGCCGTGAGTTCTCGGCCTGATCGCTGCTGCCGGCACTGCGCTTGGCGGTTGCAGCGAATTGTGCACGGTCGCCGAGCTCGCCACCGATGACACTGAGCAGGCGGTCGGTGTCTTCTGCGACCCGACGCGCAGGCACAGGGCCGTCATACAGGTCGTGGTCGATCACGTGCGGAAGCAGGTCGGTTCCGGCCCAATCCGCGGCGGCGTGGTTTGGATAAACTGCCGCGATGTGCACGTCGTCGGGTGCATGGAGCGCGGCGATTTGCAAGAGAAGCGCTCGTGCGGCGTTCAGCACGTCGGCGCGATCGCCGATTACGGCAACGTGCCCGGCCCGGTCAAGGTTAATCGTCACCGGCAGGCCGGCAACCCTTGAGTAGTGGCGCACGAGGGTCTCCGCCTCCTCGCGCATGATCGGGTCGTACGGTTGCACCGGATTCTCGTCGCGCGGCAGGGTCAGCTCGAACCACGGGATATCCCCTACTCCCATGCGCAGGTCGAGAAAGTCGCTGTCGCCGCGTCTGCGTTCCCACAGCCGGGCGGGGTCGCGGATCAGCTCAAGCATCGCGGCAGGTTCCGGATTCAGCACGGTGGCACGCGAGCGGATGTCACGGGCACGGCTGCGCAGCTGCGCCCGGGTGCGCTCGAGAAAGTCGAGATAACGCTCGCGCTGGGTGCGGCGGGTTCGCGCGGCGTTCCCGCGTTGCGACATCGCCATGCCGACGCCTCCGACCAGTGCCACCACGAGCACGACGGCGCCGACCACCATGAAGATGGGATTGGCGTTGCGCAACACCACGATCATCACGATCGACGACAGCGAACCGACGACCGGCAACAAAGTCTGGATCGGCACTCCGCCGACCGGCCCGTCTGGCAGGGCGGGCGGCGGCGACAGCGGATCCTGTTCCTCCTGCCGCAAAGGTCGACTCACCCGGGTCGGACGATGGACGAGTTTCAGCGTCATCTGCCCGCTCCTTCTGCCACGATCAGACGAGGTTGTGGCAGCATCAGGGCGGCGGCCAGGCGAGTGCCCGCAATGCGGCTTCGAGTAGACAGGGCCGGACTGCCGACCGGCCGGGCCGACTGGCGCGCCGCGTCATATCGCACGTGCACGACGGCTGCGGACGGTCCGTGCGCGACCTTGTG
>DATMTC010000027.1:0-4543 GCA_035565115.1 Microbacteriaceae bacterium
CGTCGGATCTTCGCCAGGTCGAGTCGCTTGCCCTGTTGCAGTTCCGTTTGTTCCAGCTCAGGCATCGATCCTGCTCCCCGCGTTGAGGGCGTCGTCGACCTCCGCCGTTGTCGGCATCGCTGTCGAACACTCGAGCCTGCCCGCGACGATCGCCCCTGCGACGTTCGCGAACCTGATGGTGCGCTCAAGCGGCCACCCTTCGAGCAGACCGTGGCACAGCGCACCGCCGAAACCGTCTCCGGCGCCGAGGCCGTTGACGACCTGGACCGGATGCGTGCCGATCTCGACCGTTTCCTCGCGCGTCTTGGCGAGAACGCCGAGCGGGCCGCGTTTGACGACCGCGAGTTCCACGCCTCGCTCGAGCAGGGCATCCGCAGCTCTGAACGCATCAGACTCGCCGACGGCGATCTCGCATTCTTCACGGTTGCCAACGGCGACGGTCACGTGTTCGAGGGCGCGGCCGACTTCATGCCTGGCGCTGGCTTCGTCTGACCAGAACATCGGGCGGTAGTCCAGGTCGAGCACGGTGATCGGGGCGCGCGCTCGGGCTGCCCACGCCGCGTGGTGGGCGGAGCGGCTTGGCTCTTCGCTGAGTCCGGTGACCGTCGCCCAGAAGATGCGTGCGGTGCGGATGGCTTCCAGATCGAGTTCGTCTTCGTTGATGACGAGGTCTGGCGCTTTCGGCTTTCGGTAGAAGTAGAGCGGAAAGTCGTCGGGCGGAAAGATCTCGCAGAAGGTGATCGGGGTGTCGAGGCCGCCGACCGTGCTGACGAATCGGTTGTCGACACCCAGGCGCGCAATTTCGTTACGCACGAACCGGCCGAACGGGTCTGCGCCCGTTCGAGTGATCACTGCTGTGCGGTGCCCGTGGCGTGCGGCTGCGATGGCAACGTTCGTTGCGCTGCCGCCCAGGTATTTGCCGAAGGTCGTGACCTCGTCGAGTCCGACGCCGGACTGCAACGGGTAGAGGTCGACTCCTGAGCGGCCGACGGTGATGAGATCGAATGTTGTCGATGCCAGATCGCTCAATGCTGCGGCCTTCTCTGTCGTGGGCGGTCACTTAAGGTTCAGGTTACACGACACTCAGGTACTTTGTCATGACATATTTACATCTCACCGGAGAGCGCGTGACCCGGCGCCGTCCGCACCCGCTAGGTCAATCCGGATACTTCAATCCGAGGACTCCCGCTCCAGTTCGGCTGCGATCGCATCCAGCGCCGGGTCGCCTGCGCGCTCCAGGTCAGTGGCCAGCTGCTGGAGCTCCTGGCCGCCAGCCATCAGGTTGGTCATCTCCTCGATCGTGATCTCCGATTTCTCGAAGAGGCCCAGACTGGTGCCGCGCTTGAGCAGCAGGAAGCGATCGCCGACCGGAAATGCGTGCTGCGGGTTGTGCGTGATGAAGACCACGCCGAGCCCTTGGTCGCGTGCGCGAGCAATGTACTTGAGCACGATCGCGGCCTGCTTGACGCCCAGCGCAGACGTCGGCTCATCCAGGATGACAACCTTCGCCCCGAAGTACACGGCTCGAGCGATAGCAACAGACTGCCGCTCACCGCCGGAGAGCGTGCCGATCGGCTGATCGACATCACGCAGATCAATGCCCATCTCAGCCAGCTGCTGCTTGGTGATCTCCTTCATCTGCTTGACGTCAATGCGCTTCAACGGCCCGCGGCCGCGGGTGACCTCGGAGCCGAGAAAGAAGTTGCGCCAGACTGACATTAAAGGCACGACAGCAAGGTCTTGGTAGACGGTTGCGACACCGACGTCGAGAGCTTCACGCGGGCTCGAGAACGTACGCTCCTGACCGTAAACCTTCAGCGAGCCGTGCGTGTGTTCGTGCGCTCCGGCGAGGATCTTAATGAAGGTCGACTTCCCTGCCCCGTTGTCGCCGAGCACGCAAAGCACTTCGCCGACGCCGACGGATGCGCTCACATCGCGCAGCGCAATGATCGATCCGTAGTTCTTACCGATGTTCTCCACCTGGAGAATCGGAGGTGCCGCCGACGAAATCGTGTCAGTCATTCTCGCGCTCCCGCCTGTTTGCGAACCCAAAGGTTGACCAGCACCGCCAGCAAAAGCATCCCGCCAAGGAATGCCTTAAGCCAGTTGTTGTCCCACTGGGCGAAGACGATTCCCTGAAGTGTCATGCCGTAGATTAGTGCACCGATCGCGGCGCCGATGGCTGACCCGTAGCCGCCCATCAAAAGGCATCCGCCGACCACAGCACAGATGATGTACACGAACTCCTGCCCAATGCCGGTCGTCGCCTGGACCGTCGACACGTCGAAGAGTTGCAGCATGCCGACCAGCCATCCGGCGCCTGCGGTGGTCATGAACAGGCCCACCTTGACCTTGAAAACTGGCACGCCAACCTGGCGAGCGCTATTTGCTTGACCGCCGACCGCGAATATCCAGTTGCCGACGCGAGTACGCAGCAGCACCCAGGTCGCGAGCGCGGTCAGGACGATCCACCAAACGATCGAGATCTTCACATTCATTCCGAGGAACGGAAATGACGAGCCGAAAATCAACTGCACCTGCGCGAATCCGGGCACGGAGCTCATGCCCTGGATCGCCACCGTGCCAGTGATCAGTTTCGTCACAGCCAGGTTGATGCCCTGCAGGATGAAGAAGGTTGCCAGAGTAACGATGAAGCTGGGCAAACCTGTCTTCATGGTGATGTAGCCGTTGCATGCGCCCAGCGCCAGGGCAATTGCCAACGAGAGGATCAACGCGAGCCACACGTTCAGCCCCCACTGGGTGGTGACAACGCCAACGATCAGTCCTGTCGTGCCGGTCATCACACCGGCTGACAGATCGAACTCCCCGCCGATCATGAGGAGTGCGACCGCGACCGCCATGATCCCGTATAGCGACGCAGAATAGAGCCACGTGGAGATACCGGCAGGAGAGAGAAACGCCTGCGTCGAGACCGAGAAGTAGATCAGGATCAACAGCGCGGCAACCGCTGCGCCGACCTCAGGTCGGCGCAGCAGCTTCGAGACAAATCCGCTCTTCTTGATTCGTTCGTCGATCACCGCGGGTGCAGTGGTCGTGGTCATCGCGTACCGTTCTTCGCGAACTTGGCGACCTGTGCCGCGTTGTCCTTCGTGACGTAGCCCGGGCCGGAGTACACCGGCTGGCCGCCGCCGACGACGTCGCCGTTGCGCTTCTGAAGAGTGAGGAACATGACCGGAAGATAGCCCTGCAGGTACGGCTGTTGGTCGACGGCAAACAGCATCTTGCCCTCGAGGATCAGCTTTGTCACATCCGCCGACACATCGAAGGTCGCCAGTTTCGCCTTGCTACCCGCATCTGCGATGGCCTGCGCGGCCGAGACCGCAACGCCGTTGTTCAGCGTCAGAACTCCGTCGATCGACGGGTCAGCCAGGAGCTTGCTCTTGATCGTGTTCTTGGCATCGGCCAAGTTCGCCACGTCGACCTGCACGTTCTGAACCTTGCCGCCGAGCTTCTCCGCGGCGCCCTTACAGCGCTGCTCGAGGCCGGTGTTTCCTGCCTCGTGAATGACGCAGATGAGGTTCTTCACGCCAGCCTTGGCCAATTGCTCGCCTGCGCCCTCGCCGGCGATGAGTTCACTTTGTCCAACGTGGGTCTCCGCGCCGAACGCCTTCGACTGATCGATGCCGGAGTTGATCGTGATGACCGGAATGCCCGCGGCAACCGCCTTCTCGACTGACGCCTTGAGCCCGTCGGGGTTGGCCATGGAGACGACGAGGCCATCCGGATGTGTCGCGACCGCAGCGTCGATCAACTGGCTCTGCTTCACCGGGTCAGGGTCACTCTGATACGTGACCGTCACTCCGAGGTCGCGGCCGGCCTTCTCCGCACCGCTCTTGACCACATCCCAGAAGCTGTCCCCGGGGGACCCGTGGCTGACGATGTCGATGGTGATCTTGTCTCCGCTACCGGCCGCGGCCGGAGTGGCGGAGTTCGCCGTCTTCTGACCGGTGCCTGTGCAACCGGCTAGCGCGAGCGGAACAACGACCAATACCGCCAGCCAACGTGTTCTGAGCTTCATTTCTGGGCCCTCCTTTGGACACCGATTATTTGTTTATGTGTGGTGCTAGTGGTGTGCAGCGTGGTCGCTACGACGTGCAGCGCGCGATCGAGAGGTCGACGTGGTTCATCGCGCCCGCACCTCGTCGACCCGCACCTCGTCAACCCGAACCGGGCGGCCTTCGACACGCGAAAGACTTGCTGCCTCGGCGATGAACAGCGCCTCGCTCGCATCGCGCGGGGTGCACGGGCTGGCGACTTCGCGACGCGCTACACGCAAGAAGACCTCGAGTTCCGCAGCGTATGCTGCCGCGAACCGCTCTTGGAAGTTTGGCCACGGTACACCGGTCGGAAATTCGACGCCGGACTCGGCACTCGTGAGCGGAACGCGCTCGTCAAGACCGACGACGTGAGTGCTGCGTGTGCCCGCTATCTCCATCCGAACGTCGTAGCCCGCCCCGTTGTATCGCGATCCCTGCAGGGTCGCGAGCGTTCCGTCGTCAAGCGTGAGAACAGCCACCGATTC
>DATMTC010000028.1:0-4364 GCA_035565115.1 Microbacteriaceae bacterium
TGCATGCGTGGGATGCGCTCACCCCGATCGACGAGACGCTGCGCTTTCTGAACGACGCGGTCGCGGCGGGCAAGATCGGCTACTACGGATTCTCGAACTACCTCGGTTGGCAGCTGACCACGGCTGTGCACGTCGCACGGACCAACGGATGGGCTCCGCCCGTCACGTTGCAGCCGCAGTACAACCTGCTCGTCCGCGACATCGAGCACGAGGTCGTGCCTGCCGCCCTGGATGCTGGCATCGGCCTGCTTCCGTGGTCTCCGCTTGCCGGCGGCTGGCTCAGCGGCAAGTACAGCAAGGACGTTGCGCCCACCGGTGCGACACGGCTCGGCGAGAACCCCCAGCGCGGCATGGAGGCGTGGCAGAAGCGCAACGACAACCCGCGAACCTGGGCGGTCATCGACGCACTGCAGCAGGTGGCGGATGCGCACGGCGCGTCGCTGTCGCAGGTCGCGCTGGCGTGGCTCGGTTCGCGCCCAGCAGTCACCTCGGTGATCCTCGGCGCACGCACCGTTGAACAGCTGAACGACAACCTCGGCGCCGTCGACCTCGACCTGACCGAAGACGAACTCGGCCGGCTTTCCGACGCAAGCGCTCCGGTCGTCGACGACTACCCGTACGGCACGGCTGGGGTCGCGCAGCGCCACAGGAAGATCGAGGGCGGTCGCTAAGGGCGATCCGTGCGGCCAGATCGGCATGGGCGTGACGACTCACGATGAGCAGATTGCCGGCAGCATCCGCGCCCTGCTGACGGATGCCGCCGGGCAGCTCACCCGGTCAGGCGCCAGGCACGAGGCGCTTGCACGGTTCGAACCGGCCAGACGACGACTGCTGATCCCCAGGAAGCCGGTGATGACGCCGATCGGCCGGGTGTGGCGGCTTGGCGTGCTCCTGCTGGGCGTTGTCCCTCTCGACGCATCGGCTGCCGGTGAGGATGTGACGCTGTACGCGACCGGCTCGACCACCAGGGCCATCGAGCCGGGCAGGCCCGGATACCAGTCCGAGTCTGCCGAGGTGCGCCGCGCCTATCGCGCTGCCGCGTTCGCAGGCCCGTTCGAGCGTGGCGAGACGGTCAACTTCGACGCGCATCCGATCGACCTGACTGCGGAAGGCTTGCGCGCGGCATCCGGCCCCGTTGTGCTCGAGGCTGGCGCCGCAATGGTGCGCTGGTCGCCGAGCACGCCGGCCGCACTGACACCGTTCGACGCCTACCTGGCCGACCGCGTCGCTTTGTTGGCGCATCCGCCCGCGGGCGCATGAGGATGGCGCATGACATGAGCGACCTGCGCGTGCTGACGATCGGGCATTCGACGCATCCGATCGACGAGTTCATTCGGATGCTTCTGGCCAACGATGTGGAACTGGTCGCCGACGTGCGCACCATTGCGAAGTCGCGGCATAACCCGCAATTCGGCGAGGACGAATTGCGAGTCAGCCTGAAGGATGCCGGCATCGAATATCGACGACTGGAAGGGCTCGGCGGCCTGCGGCACACCACGAAAGATTCGGTCAACGGGGCCTGGCGGAACGCCTCGTTCCGCGGCTACGCGGACTACATGCAGACGCCCGCGTTCGACGATGCGCTCGCCGAGTTGATCGAGCTTGCACGGTCGAAAACGGTCGCGATCATGTGCGCAGAGGCCGTTCCGTGGCGCTGCCACCGCTCCCTGATCGGCGACGCGCTGCTGGCGCGTGGCATCCGGGTCGACGACATCATGTCTGCAACGTCGACGAAGCCGCACGGCATGACGCGGTTCGCGCAAGTCGACGGCACCAGGGTCACCTACCCCGAGGAGTAATGCGAGCGTCCTTGCCTGCGCATCGCTCCCGCGGTATAGTAAGCGCACTTACTAGTTTGGTGAAAGGAACTGCCATGTGGACAACAGACCATGAGGCAACGACGGATGCTCGCCCGGCAGCCGTGTGGGAGGCGCTTCGCGCACTGCACTCGGGCACGCCGCTCGGGCCGAACTCCGATTCGTTCGAGTTGCACGGTCCGTTCGAGGTTGGCACGCGCGTGACCATCACGCCTCAGGGCCAAGATTCGATGGAGTCCGTGATCGTTGAGTTGGAGCCCGACGTGGTGTACGCCGATCAGACCGCGTTCGGCGACCTCACGCTCACCTTCCGGCACCGCCTGAGCCCGACCGCCGCCGGTGGCACGACCGTCACGCACGAACTCGAGATCAGCGGCGAGGGCGCCGACGAGATTGGCCAGGAGCTCGGACCGCAGATCAGCAGCGACTTTCCGGCATCCATGCGCGAACTGTTCGCCGCAGCGGAGCGGGGCATGCATGTCTGACGAACGTGCGTCTGGCGATGATGCGTCTGCTGAACGTGCGTCTGGCGATCGGGCGTCTGGTGATGGTGCGTCTGGCGATTGTGCTTCTGCTGAACGTGCGTCTGGCGATCCGGCTCCCGACGAGGCGCTCGGCAGCCGGTTTCCGTCTGCTTCGCAGAGTCCGGGTTTGACGCTGTGGCACGTCACGAATCGATGGCAGGCCGCGATGAGGGCGGCGCTTGAACCTCACGGTCTCACTCACGTGCAATATGTGTTGCTGGCATGCCTGGTGTGGCTGCGCGCCAGCGATCCCGGGCGGAATGTCACCCAGGTGGAGCTGGCCGAATTCGCGGGAACGGACGTGATGATGACCTCACAGGTTCTTCGCGCGCTCGAATCCAAGGGCCTGATCGAGCGGCTGCAACATCCAACCGATGGTCGTGCGCGCGTGCTGCTGCCGACATCCGTCGGGGCAAGTGCGGCGCGCGCGGCGACCCGCGACGTCGAATCCGCCGACGCATCCTTCTTCAGGCCACTGCCTGATATCGGCACGTTCACGGCCGACCTCGCGTGCCTCGCATAGCCAAGCTGCGAGATTTTTTCTACGGGAGCTCCGCGCGTGCGACCACCCTGGCGCGGCGCCGGGCGACGAGCCAGCGAAGCGTCACGACGAAAAGCCCAATGGCCAGTGCGGCGTTGAGTGCCCCGCCGATCAACTGAACGGCACGCGGAACATCCGCGCTTGCAGGCGCCAGCAGTTCGCCGGCTGCCCCGACGATCATCACGAGCGCCAGCACGGCTAAGAGGATTCCGGCAACGATCTGGATCGTTCCGGATCGATGCACGCCCCAGGTGATCAGAGCGAGAACGACGATCAGCACGAGTGGAGGTGCGAGCGCTGTGCCGTTGCTGATGAAGTCCTGCCATACGGAGTCTGGCGAACCCGGTCCGTTGAACTGGTACGGCCAACGTGCGATCAACGAGACGACAGCTTCGAGGATGATGACGCCAAGCACCGCGAGGCTGCCTGCCCGCATGAGTCTGGTTGTTGATTTCATGATGGCCGCTTTCCGCCACACCGACGTTGGTGTTGGCAATTACGGTAATCATTGCACACACTGTATAGTGAAATGAATAGTTCCTCACGATCTTCTCCGCGCCCGTACAATTCCCCGGTTCGTCAGCAGCGTGCCGACATGGCACGGGAGCGGATCATCACAGCCGCGCGGCAGCGCTTCGTTGAAGACGGGTATGCCGCAGCATCCATGAGCGGTATCGCCGACGATGCGCAGGTCAGTCGACGCACCGTCTACGACGCATTCGGCACGAAGAAGGAGCTGTTGATGGCGTTGCTCGGCCGGATGGCGCCGCTACCTCAGCACGAGTTCGAGGCGGCGCTCGACGCTGCAGTGGGCGACGCGCACGCGCAACTGTCCATCGCCATCGATTTCATCACCCGCTATTACGACGGAGGCACTGACGTGCTGGCGATGGTTCACGCGGCAGCCGGCGCCGACCCCGATCTCGCGGAACTCGATCGGATGGGCGAGTCGTTCCGTCGGATGGCGCAGCATCCGCTAGTCGAAGACTGGGATCGGCGCGCTCTGCTCGCGGCCGGGCTGTCCCGCGACAATGCCGCCGACATCCTCTGGTCGATGACCGCTCCGCACGTATATCGTTTGTTCGTCAGCGAGTGTGGCTGGACGCGCGATGCTTTTGCCCGGTGGCTGCGACAGGCGCTGGCCGCACAGTTGCTCGCGCAATCGCTCGAACCTGGCGACGATGGCGACCCACCAGTATCCGCCGCGCTCACCTGATGTAGCTCACCTGATGTAGCTCACCTGACGTAGAGGAACACGGTCGGATGCGGTCCGTCCGGCCCGAACCAATCGACAGCGTGAGAGCCGATCCGACGCCATCCGCGACGCTCGTACAGCCGGATCGCCGCCGCATTCACCTCGATCACATCGAGCGCGAGAGCCAGGTCGCGGGCGTTCGCGTATTCGTCGACGACATCGAGAAGTGCGGATGCCGCACCAGACCCACGGCCAGCGGCACCAACGAAGAATCGTGTGATCCCCAG
>DATMTC010000029.1:0-12391 GCA_035565115.1 Microbacteriaceae bacterium
GGCCGACCGAACCCAAGCGGCTCGACGAAGCCACGCTGCTTGCACACCTGCTGCCGGTCGACGCGGCACCGAGCATCTACGTGTGCGGCCAGACGGTGTTCGTCGAAACCGTTGCGGACTGGCTCGTGCGGGCCGGCTACCCGCCGGCGACCATCAAGACGGAACGCTACGGCGGCACAGGAGGTACCTCATGAGTGACGGCGACGACATCGTGACCGGCAGAAGTAACCCGATCGCTCACCTCGATGGCAATGCGGCGGCGGGGGTGCTCGCCGAACTGTTCACAACCGACCTGACCGCATCGCTTGGGCGCTGCGACAATTGCGGTGCGGTGCGCTCGATGGCAGAAACGGTCGTATACCGGGATGCTCCAGGCCTCGTCGTGCGCTGCCCGTCGTGCGACTCTGTGCTTCTGCGGTTGGTCGAGCGCCCTGACTGCTACTGGCTCGACGTGCACGGTCTCAGCTATCTGCAGATCGAGAAGACACCAGCGCAGCGATGAGCCAGCAGTCCGCGTCGCTGCCCGCGCACGGCACAACGGTTTGGGTGCGCAGCGTCGCAGGCCAGCTCGGCGGATTCCTGCGAACCGAAACGGGCAGCTCAGGCGTTCTGGTAGTCGCCATCGTCGTCGCACTTGTCTGGGCGAATCTGCCAGGCGGAACATACGATGCGCTGTGGGGAACGCAGCTGTCGATCGGCCTCGGCGACGCGCGCATCGCCATGGACCTGCGCGACTGGCTCGGCAGCGGTCTCATGATGCTGTTCTTCCTCGTCGTCGGGCTCGAGGCGCGCCGTGAACTCGATCTTGGCGCACTGCGGGACCGCAAGCAGTTCGTCGTTCCGTTGACGGCGGGCATCGTCGGGATGCTCATCCCCGTGCTGATCTTCCTTGCTGTGAACGCAGGCGGCCCTGGCATGCGCGGCTGGGGCGTCGCGATGTCGACGGATACGGCGCTGGCGCTCGGACTCGTCACCATGCTCGGTCGCAACTTTCCGGAGCGGATGCGCGCATTCCTCGTAACGCTGTTCATCGTCGATGACATCGTGGCGCTGATCGTGATCGCATGCGCATACAGCACGAACGTGCAGTGGCTTCCACTTGCCATCGCTGTCGCCGTGTTCGCTTTGCTGCTTTTGGCGCATCGGCTGATCAGGCGGCACATCCCGATCCCGGGCCTGGTGATCGTCGCGCTCGTGCTGACGTCGTGGGGCGCGATGGTCTTCAGCGGCATCGATCCGGTCGTGCTCGGCCTGGCGGTTGGACTCACAACTCCCGCATACGCACCGGCACGCGACAACCTCGAGCAGGCCACCGGCCTGTTCAAGCGGTTTCGCGAACAGCCAACACCCGAACTCGCCCGCAACGCCAGCCGCGGACTGCGGTCGACACTGTCGGCGAATGAACGATTGCAGGCCGTCTTCCATCCGTGGACCAGCTATGTGATCGTGCCGTTGTTCGCACTGGCGAATGCAGGCATCCACATCGACGGCGACTTTCTCGTATCCGCATACCTGGCACCGATCACGATCGGCGTTCTGCTCGGTTACGTGGTCGGCAAACCGGTGGCCGTGCTCGGCACCGCGGCGCTTGTCAGCCGTCTCAGTGGTGGCAGATTGCGGCCCCCAGTCGGCTGGCTTGCCGTGACGGGCAGCGGAACGATCGCCGGTGTTGGATTCACGGTCGCCGTGCTGATTGCCGGCCTGGCCTTCACCGGGCGCAGCTTGGCCGAGGCCAAACTGGGCATTCTGACCGCAGCGATCATCGCATCCGTGCTCACGGTGCTTGTGTCGCGCATCGCATCGGCATTGCCTGCCGAGCGACGGGCCCGCGCAATGCTCGGTGGCAGCAGACGGCTAGTCGATCTCAGCGATGACGTCGATCTGTCTCGGGATCACATCAGGGGGCCAATGCGAGCGACGGTGACCATCGTTGAATACGGAGACTTCCAGTGCCCGTATTGCGGGCGAGCAGAACCGTCGATCCGCGAGTTGCTTGCAAACATCGAGGTGCGATTCGTGTGGCGGCATCTGCCGCTGTCCGACGTTCATCCGCGGGCGCAGCTGGCGGCCGAGGCTGCCGAGGCGGCGGGTGCACAAGACGCGTTCTGGCCGATGCACGACCTGCTGCTGCATCATCAGGATCAGCTGCTGCCGCCTGAGCTCAGCCGATATGCATCCGAGCTTGGGCTCGATGTGCCGCGCTTCGAGAGGGATCTGCGCACGCACGCGTTTCGAAACCGCATTGAGGATGACGTGCTCAGCGCCGATCTCAGCGGAGTGTCTGGCACGCCGACGTTCTTCATCAACGGGCAGCGTCACTACGGCGCATACGACTTCGAGACGTTGCGCGCCGCCGTCGAGGTGGCGCACGAAGAGGCCAGGATTCTCACGAAGTGATGCTGTGGTTGGTCAGTCGCACGGCGAACGGCTGGCAACGACGTTATTCGCGGAGCGAGGTTCCGACGGCCGAACCGAAGTCGATGTGCAGGTGCGTGCAGCTGTCATCGAACGGCACGAGGTTGCGCATCGGCACGGATGACCTGCACTGCATTTGACCGACGTGGGTGCCGGCGGGAACGAGCGGATCGAGCACCGCGATCAGCTGGAGCGACTCGGCGTCTCCACCGGAGAGACCGTGGCCGTTGAGCATGTCGAAGTCGACGGCGTGACCGCCGCCATCGGCGTAGTGCGCAGACGCAGCGCCTGCACCCTCGATCTGGCCGGTGCAGCGCCTGTTGATGTCGCTGACGCCGACCGTGTTGAAGTTGTCTACGGCAACCTTGATGACCTGCAATACGCGGTAGTCGATACCGCAACCAGGAACTGCAACACCTTCGGCGAGATTACGAATCTCTGGGATGTGGTCTGGCACAGACCCGGAGAGCTTGCCGGATGCGACATCGGCCATCAGGCTCGCCGCCAGCTTCTGAACGGTCGCCGGGACTGTGTTTCCCGTCGTCGAATCCCAGGCTGCGACGTTTTCGATCGTGGTGTACGCATCGCGCGTGACCGGAACGGTCTTGATGTCGTGCACGGTCAGCGACTGCGACGCTGTCGCCCTCGACCCGTCGTCAGAGTGATCGGTCTGGTACGCGTATGCGGGCAGTGACAGCGTTGTGACCAGTCCGGCAGCAGCGATCATCGCGCCACCGCTGAACCATGCCCGCTTGCTCTTGCGCTTGTGTGTTCCGTGTGCGTGGTGGTGGCGGGTGCTCGTTGCGAGCGGAATCGGCCGAGGGGGGCGCACGGCGGGGATCGCGGGCGGCGCCGATTCGGTGAGGGCCGCCGGTTCGGTGAGAGCGACCTGTTCGGTGAGAGCGACCTGTTCGGTGAGGGCAGCCTGTTCGGTGTGAGCCGCTGCTGCTGCGGCTGCACGCTCGCGCTCGCGCAATTCGCGTCGCGTGAGGGGCTGATGGATGTGCGGCTGTTGCGGTGGCTGTGCTGCGGGGTCCACTGACGGACCTCTCGGCTCGGTCACTTCGGTCAACAGGTCATCCTCCGGCGTGCGGCCAAGCGTCACGCCGTTTGCTAGGTGTATTTCGGCTCCGTCCACCGGCGGATCTGGGGGAGATCTGCCTTGCCTAACCGAGTAAGGAAAAGCACGGACCATACGACGTTATGCGATTGTGACCAAAATGTCACGCTCACGCGGTTGATTTGATGGAATTGCCATGTAACTGGCCTGTGCGCGACGGTCCGCACTTTCGGTGGTCTCGCTGCGCGAGCAGGGCCCTCGCTCGCAGGCTCGCTCGGGGCTGGGCCCACGCCGCCGGTTCCGCACGATGCGAAGCATCGGGCGGCCGTGCCGGTGGGGAGGGTTGCGGATCGCTTCGCGATCCCTTGAGCTCCACCACGCTCGACCACCGGGATGTGCCGATTTCGGTGGTCGAGTAGCGAGCGCCGGTCCCTTAGCTTGTCGAAGGGCGAGCGGATCGAGATCTCGTCGCGCGTAGACTTGAGCAGTTCCCCTTCCCCGGTTCCCCTTCCCCAGTGAAAGAAGTCACGCGTGAGTGCGCCATCATCCGTGCCCGTACCAAGGGACCGGTATTGGACCGTGCCCCTCGGCCGCGCCGTCGTTGCGCTGATCGTCGCAGCGGTGATCACGTTCAACGCGAACCATTCGGCCATGGTTGGGCTCATCACGTTCGGCGCATACGCGCTCATCGCCGGCGTCATCATGGCTATCGGCTCGCGTTATGTCGCCGATCGTGTTGCGCGCAGACTGCTTCTCGCGCAGGGCATCTTCAGCGTTGTTGCCGGGATTCTCGCGCTCATCCTGAACGGCGCAGGGCTCGGCGTCTTCTTATACACGGTGAGTGTCTGGGCTGCACTGACCGGTTTCTGTGAGCTGTACTGCGGCATCCGCACGCGTACCCAATCGGCCGCCGCACGCGACTGGCTGCTCGTCGGCGGGCTCACCGCCGTGCTCGCGATCGTGTTCCTGCTGATCCCCGCGGATGCCGTGCTGGCCGTTGGCCTGTTCGGCGCATACGCGGTCATCGTCGGCGTCTATCTCGGAATCGGGGCGTTCTCGCTCAAGTGGGGAACTCAGCATCCGCAACCGTCTCATACGGAGACCGGATCATGAGCCAGTGGCAGTCGGGTAACCGCAAACCAAGCTGGCGGGAAGTGCTGAAACCGGCCGAGTTGATCGGTATCGCTTTCGTGATCGCCATCTTCGTCGGTCTGATCGCGCTGCTGTCCACGCGTGAACCGCTGCTTGCGCTGATCGGGGCAGGCGTCGCATTCATCGTGACGTTGATCGTGTTGGCGATGTTCACGCTGAGCTTCTCTCCGAGCGATAACGAGAAGATCGACATTCGCGAGCAGGATCAGACTGTGCTGCGCCGCAGTGAAGAGCGCAAGAAAGACTCGTCGAAGCGCCGCGAGACCGACGAATAGGCTGCGTCGCTTCGACAGGCTCAGCGACCGGTGCTGCGGGCTCAGCGACCGCTTCGACAGGCTCAGCGACCGCTTCGACAGGCTCAGCGACCGCTACTTCTTCAGGTACTCCACGAGGTCGCTCGCGAGGCCGACGTAGCCAGCAGGGGTCAGTTCGAGCAGACGCTGTTTAGCGGCACCGCCGATGTCGAGCCTCTCGACGAACGCCACCAGGTCGTCGCGCCCGATCCGTTTGCCTCTGGTCAGTTCCTTGAGCAGCGCATAAGGATCCTCGATGCGCGATCGTCCCGCCACGACCTCCGCACGGATGACCGTCTGGATCGCTTCACCCAGTACCTCCCAGTTCGCGTCGAGGTCCGCGGCCAGTGTTGCGGCATCCAGATCGATCTCGCCGAGACCGCGCTGGATGTTGTCGAGTGCGAGCAGTGAGTGGCCGAGGCCGACGCCGATGTTGCGCTGCGTCGTGGAGTCCGTCAGGTCGCGCTGCAGCCTGCTGGTCACCAGTGTCGCAGCGAGCGAGTCGAGCAGCGCGCTCGAAAGCTCCAGGTTCGCCTCGGCGTTCTCGAACCTGATGGGGTTGATCTTGTGCGGCATCGTCGAAGACCCCGTCGCACCTGCCTGAGGAATCTGCCGGAAGTAGCCGAGCGAGATGTACGTCCAGATGTCGGTCGCGAGATTGTGTAGCACGCGGTTGGCGTGCGAAATGCGGTTGTAGAGCTCGGCTTGCCAGTCGTGCGACTCGATCTGGGTCGTCAGCGGGTTCCAGGTGAGGCCGAGCGACTCGACGAACTCGCGTGAGATGCGCGGCCAGTCTGCCCCGGCATCCGCTGCCAGATGGGCGGCGAAGGTGCCGGTCGCACCGCTGAACTTGCCGAGGAACTCGGTGTTCGCCACCTGCTTGGCGATGCGCTCGAGCCTGAACACGAAGACGGCGATCTCCTTGCCCATCGTTGTCGGCGTTGCCGGCTGACCGTGTGTGCGTGCGAGCATCGGCTGATCCCGAAAACGGATGGCCTGCTCGCGCAGCGCGGCGATCACCGAGTGCAGCTTCGGCAGCCAGACCTGGTGCACGGCCGCGCTGACCGTGATGGCATACGACAGGTTGTTGATGTCCTCGCTCGTCGCCGCGAAGTGGGTCAACTCTGCGATGTTGTCAAGGCCGAGGCTGTGCAGTCGCCTGCGCACTAGGTATTCGACGGCCTTCACGTCGTGCCGAGTGGTCGCCTCCAGTTCGGCGAGCTCGTCGATCTCGCGTTGGCCGAAATCACTGACGAGCGAGCGCAGGGATGCGACCTGCCGCGGTTCAAGCGGCGTGGAGCCGAACATCCGATGCCCGGTGAGGTAGATGAGCCACTCCACTTCCACCTGCACCCGCGCGCGGTTCAGCCCGGCCTCTGAGAGGTGGTCGCCAAGAGCGGACACGACAGGCCGGTACCGGCCGTCGAGTGGGCTGAGCGGTTGCGCAGGTAAAGCGGTCATGAGTCCATTCTGCTGCACGGCGGACGGCATCGCTGGCGACCCCATCCACTCGCCCTCAACATCTGTGCTCTGCTGACCGCAGTGCACGGATCGGCGAAATCCGGCCTGGGCCGTGCTCGCAGGCGGGCAAACTCGATGCCGGAAGGAGGATTCATGCCGGGGGATCCAAACACAGCCAGGCTCATCGCGGAACTCAGGCAACAACGCGCATTGCTTGCCGACGTGGCTGCAGAGATCGTGGCAGGCAGACGAGGGTTGACCGTGCCCGCCGACGGATCGTGGCACTCACCGGCGCAACACGAATTCGCGACAGCGCTCGCGGGGGTGAGTGAGCAGTTGCGCATGGCAGCGCACGCTCTGGATGCGGCCGTCGCCGACCTCGACGGTGACATCGCGGCGCTGGCGGCGACATGAGCATCACGGTCTCGGGCGGCGGGTCGACGGCGATCGCGACCGATAGCATCCTGCAGAGCAGCAGAGAACTGGCCGCGCTCGCCGATCAGGCTCACGAGTGGCGTCGCAAGCTCGAGGCCGCGTCGTCTGCCGCGCCCGTTGTGACGGCAGCTGCGCCTGGGGCTGCATCGGCTGTTGTGCTGCACGATCCTGGCAGGCACGTGTTCTCTGCGATGCGCGCCGTGTCGAGCGTCGAGACGAGATCGACGGAGCTGTGCGTCAAGTTGCGGCGCGCGGCGCAGCTGTACGGATGGGTGGAGCGGATGGCGCACAACGCGATGGAGCAGGTGAGCGCTGCGCTTGGCTGGGACGTCGGGGTGGCAGGCAGACTGATCGGATGGCTGCTTCTCGGTGCGTTGCCGGAGCTTGCCATTGCGTTCGGGGTTGCGTCGCTGATCACCGGCTCACCGCGCAACATACTGCGCGGCATGGGCAACGGCGCAGGCGGCTGGCTTCGCGCTCACCAGGGATTGCTGCGCAATCCAGCCGTCGTCGCGTTCGTGCGCCAGGCCGTGTCAGCAACAGACGACGGCATGCTCGGGTTCGCTGGCGTGCCTTACCCGCTTGCACGCGCTCTCGACGACCGGGCCACAGGTCTGTTCGGTGTGCACGGTGCCGCGTCCACCGTGATCGCACTTGCCGGGCCGCGAGCGCTCAAGGAAACCCCGGTGACGGTCAGGAACGTGTCTTCACAAGCATCCGTCGCACCTCCTACCGGTTTCCGCGACCTCGCCACGCGCATCCCGTCGAACGCCGCAGGTGACCCACAGGTGCGCATCGAGCGCTACGACACCGGCGCTGGCCGGCCGCGCTGGGTCGTGTACGCAGGAGGAACGATCGACCAGGGCTTCGTTCCAGACGGCGAACCGTGGGACGACACCTCCAACCTGCATGGCGTTGCAGAGCAGAACGCCGCATCGGTCAGAGCAGCGCAGGATGCCTTGCGTGCGGCAGGCGCCGAACCAGGTGACGCGGTGCTTCCCGTCGGATATTCGCAGGGCGGCATCGTCGCGACAGACCTCGCCACCCGGGGAGACTATGCGGTTCAGGAGCTTGTCACGTTCGGATCGCCGACCGGGCAGATGGACGTGCCTGCCTCGGTCACCGATGTCGCCGTCGAGCACCGTGACGACATCATCCCGGCTCTCGGCGGCGAACCACGCAGCGCGGACCAGGGTGGGTTGAACCGCATACTCGTGCAGCGCACCACGTATGACACTCCACCGCCGATCGACGGGTCGCCTCTGGAGGCGCACCATATCGGCGTGTACACCCAGACGGCGGCCCAGATGGACGCGTCAACCGATCCCCGTCTCACGGGAGCGCGTCACACGCTCGCGGAATTCACGCAGGGCGCGCCGGCTGAGGTCACGATGTGGCGAGCGGATCGAGTAAACCCGGCAAGCCATGTCGACTCAGTTCCTGCGGGTTAGCGGGCGCACGATCAGACCCATCAGCCAGGCGATGATCGCTAGAACGAGCGCTCCCCACACGCCTGCCCAGAAACCGCTGACGTTCAATCCGAAGCCCATGGCGTCGCTGATCCACGACACGATGAGCAGAAGGAGCGCGTTCACAATCAACGAGATCAGGCCGAGCGTGAGGATATAGAGCGGGAACGCGACAACACGGATCACAGTGCCAACGATGCCGTTGACGATTCCGAAGATGAGTGCAACAAGCAGATAGGTCAGAATCGTCGGCCAGGTGCCATCCGCGTATGGCTTCACCACGATCCCGGAGACGATCAACGTGGTCAGCCACAGGGCAAGTGCATTGATGATCAGCTTGATCAGGAATCTCATGGCTAAACTATCCCAGCTACGACGGCGTCTGGCTAGCTTCTCGGCGAGTCGGGGGCGCCGACGGAGCCGCGGGAGGTAGGCGGCTGGCGAGCAGCGGACTAAGTTATTCGGTGTGAGCACCGACAGTCAGCCATCCGTCAAACTGCGACCAGAGATCGTCGCGTTGAGCGCATACAAGCAGGGCAGGACGGCGTCGAAAGACGGCTACAAGCTGTCGAGCAACGAGAATCCATTCGACCCGCTGCCAGGGGTGCTCGACGCCGTCGAGCGGGCGAACGAGCTGAATCGATACCCGGATGGGGCCGCTGCGGCGCTCCGCGGCCGCCTTTCCGAGCGCTTCGGCGTCGACACCGATCAGGTGCACCTGGGAGCTGGATCCGTCGCACTGCTCTCCCAGTTCATCAATGCGGCAGCCGGCCCAGGCGATGAGGTCCTGTACGCCTGGCGCTCCTTCGAGGCATACCCTGGCCTCGTCGCCGTGTCAGGTGCACGCAGCGTCACCGTGCCGAACCGCGAAGACGGCAGTCACGACCTCGACGCGATGGCAGCCGCGATCACACCGCAGACGCGCGTGGTGATCGTCTGCACACCGAACAACCCGACGAGCACGATCGTCACGGCCGACGCGTTCAGCGCATTCATGGAACGCGTGCCATCCGATCTTCTCGTGCTGCTCGACGAGGCCTATTTCGAGTTCGTCACAGACCCATCGGCCGTCGACGGCAAGACCATGTTGGCCAACTATCCGAACCTGGTGCTGCTGCGCACGTTCTCGAAGGCATACGGCCTCGCCGGCCTGCGCATCGGATACGCCATCGGCCCAGCCTCGATCCTGTCTGCCGCGCGTGCTGCGGCGATTCCGATGTCGGTGACGGATGTCGCCCAGAGCGCCGCACTGGCATCCATCGACCACGAAGAGGAGCTCCTCGAACGCGTCGCACGCATCTGCCTGCAGCGCGATCACCTGCGTTCCCGGCTGATCGAACAGGGCTGGCGGGTGCCAGAGGCGCAAGGCAACTTCGTGTGGCTGGCAACCGGTGAGCAGACGCAGGATGCTGCTGACGCGTTCTTCGACGGAGACCTCGCCGTGCGCGCGTTCCCGCCCGAGGGCATCCGGATCTCCGTCGGCGAGCCGGAGTCTGTTGAGAAACTTCTAAAGATTTCGCAGGAGATTGTTCGGAACCTACCAATTGGGCATGAGGCCAAGCGGTTAGGTTAGAACGGTGCCTGCCTCGAACGCGCCCGTCCGCCATGCGGTGAACCCATCGGATCAGATGGTCCAACTGCTCGGCCGCGACGGACGGTTCGAACCGTCGGCGGCCGCAGAAGAGTATCTGCCATATTTCGAGCAGATCGACGATCAGCTCGCGGCACAGTTCTATCGCGACATGGTTGTTGCACGCCAATTCGATACGGAAGCGACCAATCTGCAACGACAGGGCCAGCTCGCTCTCTGGCCGCCGAGCCAGGGACAGGAGGCGGCGCAGGTCGGCTCGGCTCATGCCGCCAAGGCGCAGGACCACCTCTTCCCTTCGTACCGTGAGCACATCATCGGCATGATCCGCGGCGTCGATGGCATCGACATCATCCGGCTGATGCGCGGAGTCACCAATGGCGGCTGGAACCCGAGCGACCCGAGCAACGGAAACGTGCACCCATACACGCTCGTGCTCGGAACCCAGACTCTGCACGCCACCGGCTATGCAATGGGAATGCGATTCGACGGCGTAGTCGGCACGGGAAACGCGGATGTCGACGCGGCGGTCATGGTGTATTTCGGTGACGGCGCCAGCTCGGAGGGCGATGTGAGCGAGGCGATGGTCTTCGCCGCGAGCTACCAGACGCCTCAGGTGTTCTTTCTGCAGAACAATCACTGGGCGATCTCGGTGCCGGTTGCGACCCAGTCGAGGGTTCCGCTCTATCAGCGAGCAGCAGGTTTCGGCATCCCGGGCATCCAGGTCGACGGCAACGACGTGCTTGCAAGCTACGCCGTCGCAGCAAAGCACCTCGACGATGCGAGAAACGGCCGTGGGCCAAGCCTGATCGAAGCGCTCACCTACCGGATGGGCGCGCACACCACAAGCGACGACCCGACCAAGTATCGCGGAGACGACGAGGTCGAATACTGGACAGCCCGCGACCCCATCGCGCGCTACCGCGTTTACCTTGCATCGCGCGGTGTCGGCGACGACTTCTTCCGCGATGTCGACGAGCAGGCTGCCGACATCGAATCCGACCTGAGAAACCGCACGCTCGCCCTCGAGCCAGCTTCACGCACGAGGATGTTCGACAACGTGTACTCGGAGGCCCACCCCCTCATGGTCGAGCAGAAGGCCTGGCTCGAGCGCTACGAGGAATCGTTCGTAGCGACGGATGCTGCGGAGGCGTCGGCATGAGCGGTGACCAGGTCACTTCGACAGGCTCAGTGACCGACGGCTCAGTGACCGACGGCGCAGTGACCGACGGCGCAGACATCCGCACGCTGCCGATGGCGAAGGCGTTGAACGCGGGGCTGCGCCAGTCCATGCTCGACGACCCCAAAGTGCTTCTGATGGGCGAGGACATCGGCAGACTCGGCGGGGTGTTCCGTGTCACAGAAGGACTGCAGGCCGAGTTCGGCACCGACCGGGTGCTCGACACTCCGCTGGCAGAGTCCGGGATCGTCGGCACAGCGATCGGCCTTGCGATGCGCGGCTATCGTCCGGTGTGCGAGATCCAATTCGACGGATTCATCTTTCCAGCGTTCGATCAGATCACGACCCAGCTGGCCAAGCTGACCGCCAGGTTGGACGGCATGCTGAGCATGCCGGTCGTCATCCGGGTGCCATACGGCGGCCACATCGGCGCTGTCGAACATCACCAGGAGAGCCCTGAGGCGTATTTCGCGCACACGGCCGGCTTGCGGGTTGTGAGCCCGTCGACTCCGAACGACGCATATTGGATGATCCAAGAAGCAGTGGCATCCAACGATCCGGTCATGTTCTTCGAACCGAAGAGCCGATACTGGCCGAAGGGCGAGGTCGACTTCGGTTCGAGCGCCGTTCCGCTGCATTCGAGCCGGGTCGTGCGAACGGGCACAGACGTGACCGTTCTCGGCCACGGCGCCATGGTCAGCGTGCTGCTTCACGCCGCCGAGGTCGCGGCGGATGAGGGAACGAGCGTCGAGGTGGTCGACCTGCGCTCGCTGTCGCCGATCGATTACGGGCCCATCCTCGACTCCGTGCGCAAAACGACACGGCTCGTGGTTGCTCAGGAGGCACCGGGCTTCGTGTCTATCGGCTCCGAGATCGCCGCAACGATTGCCGAGAAGGCGTTCTATTCGCTCGAAGCTCCCGTGCTGCGCGTCGCCGGCTTCGACACGCCGTTTCCGCCGGCGAAGCTCGAGGACGTGTACCTGCCGGATGCAGACCGCGTGCTCGAAGCCGTCGACCGTGCGCTCGCATATTGACATGAACCGATCGAAGGGCGAGAGCCATGAGTGAATCCGAATTCCTGCTTCCGGATGTCGGCGAAGGCTTGACCGAGGCCGAGATCGTCTCATGGAAGGTCGCGCCAGGCGACACGGTCAGCCTGAACCAGGTGCTCGTGGAGATCGAGACGGCCAAATCGCTAGTCGAGCTTCCATCCCCGTTCGAGGGCGTGGTCAGCGAACTGCTGGTCGACGAGGGCATAACGGTCGAGGTCGGCACGCCGATCATCGTTGTGGCGGATGCTTCGACAAGCTCAGCAACCGGTGCTTCGACAGGCTCAGC
>DATMTC010000030.1:0-2156 GCA_035565115.1 Microbacteriaceae bacterium
GAGAACTGGGCGTCGACCAGTTCGCCGGCTACCTGCAACACGACAACAAAGAGGAGACACTGAGGGTGTACGGCGAAACCGTGATCCCGGCGCTCGCCGAGCATGTGATTGCCAAATCATGAACGAAGGAACATCGATGAACGACCTGAGCCACGCAGACCTGAGCCACGCTGTCCTTGACCCTGCAGACGGGCAGCGCGCCTTCGAACTGGACCGCGCGCACGTCTTCCACTCGTGGTCGGCGCAGGGCGCGCTGAAGCCCATGGTGATCGCCGGCGGTCTCGGAACACGGGCCTGGGATTTCGACGGTCGCGAATATCTCGACTTCTCGAGCCAGCTGGTGAACCTGAATATCGGCCACCAGCATCCGGCCGTGATCGCAGGCATCAAGGAGCAGGCGGACCAGCTCGCCACGATCGCTCCCGCCACGGCGAATCTCACCAGAGGCGAAGCGGCAAAACGCATCGTCGACCTGGCCCCAGACGGGTTCAACAAGGTCTTCTTCACCAACGGAGGTGCGGATGCGAACGAGAACGCCATCCGCATGGCTCGCCTGCACACGGGTCGAGACAAGGTGCTCTCCACCTATCGCTCGTACCACGGCAACACCGGCGCGGCGATTGTGGCGACGGGAGACTGGCGTCGCATGCCGAACGAGTACGCAACGGGTCACGCGCACTTCTTCGGTCCGTATCTGTATCGAAGTGAGTTCTGGGCGACGAGCCCAGAGCAGGAGAGCGAGCGTGCACTACGGCACCTCGAGCGGGTCATCCAGTCGGAAGGACCGTCGACGATCGCGGCCCTTCTGCTCGAGTCGATCCCTGGCACGGCAGGCATCCTGGTTCCACCGCCCGGCTATCTGGCAGGGGTGCGCGAGCTCGCCGACCGGTATGACCTGGTGCTGATTCTCGATGAGGTCATGGCCGGATTCGGTCGCTCAGGCCGCTGGTTCAGCTTCCAGGGCTACGACGTGACGCCGGATCTGATCACCTTCGCGAAGGGCGTGAACTCCGGTTATGTGCCGGTCGGCGGTGTGATCATCTCGGATGCGATCGCCAGCGACTTCGACGAGGCCGTGTTCCCTGGCGGGCTGACGTACAGCGGGCATCCGCTTGCGATGGGGTCTATCGTCGCGACGCTCGACGCGATGAAAGCCGAGAACATCGTCGAGAATGCAGCGCGAGTCGGCGCAGAGTCCATCGGGCCCGGGCTTGCAGAACTCGCGTCGAAGCATCCGTCGATCGGCGAGGTGCGAGGCGAAGGCGTGTTCTGGGCGATGGAACTTGTCGCAGACCGCGAAACACGCGAGCCATTGCCGGCGGCCGCGATGGGACGCGTCAAGGCCGCGCTGCTGGAGCGAGGCCTGCTGCCTTTCGTGCAGGACAACCGCATCCACGTCGTGCCGCCGTGCATCGTGACGGACGCCGATGTGGCCGAGGCGATGGAGATCTACGACAGCGCGTTGAGCGCTTCGAACCTGTAATCGGTGCCGAGGCAGCAAGCGCAGCAAGAGCAGCAGAGCAGCAGAGAAGGAATCAGACAATGACAGAAATCATCACCCACTGGATCAACGGTGCGCCAGCCGACGGGGAGTCGGAGCGCACTGCACCGGTGTACGACCCGGCTCTCGGAGTCGTCACGAAGAACGTGCGGTTGGGCAGCGCAGCGGATGTCGACACCGCCGTTGCCGCTGCGGCCGCCGCGTTCCCCGGCTGGAGCGAGACGTCGTGGGCCAAGCGCATCCAGGTGCTGTTCACGTTCCGCGAGCTGTTGAACGCCAGACGGCAGGAGCTGGCCGAGATCCTCACCTCTGAACACGGCAAGGTGCTGTCGGATGCGTTCGGCGAGATCACGCGCGGGCTCGAGGTTGTCGAGTTCGCGCTTGGCATGCCGCACCTGGCGAAGGGGGAGTACACCGATAACGCGTCGACGGGTGTCGATGTGTATTCGCTGCGGCAACCGCTCGGCGTTGTCGGCATCATCACACCGTTCAATTTTCCGGCGATGGTGCCGCTCTGGTTCTTCCCGATCGCGATCGCAGCGGGCAACACGGTCGTGCTGAAGCCGAGCGAGAAGGATCCGTCGTCGTCGGTGTGGCTTGCCGAACTGCTGAAAGAGGCCGGCCTGCCTGACGGTGTGCTGAACGTCGTGCACGG
>DATMTC010000031.1:0-2293 GCA_035565115.1 Microbacteriaceae bacterium
GCGCGAGTCGTGCGAAACCGCGCCTGTAGCGCGAGTCGTGCGAAACCGCGCCAAAATCGCGCGAGTAGTGCATTTCTGCACCACTCGAGGGCAGGAGGCGCGTTTTCGCACGACTCACGGGCAGGAGTCGCGTTTTCGCACCGCTCGCACCACTCGGTGTCGGCCTTCGTAACCGACTCAAGCGGCGGCTAAGCTGCGGGGATGGCGACAGCTGCTGACGTGATGACAGCGCTCGCCGCCGTCGCGAGCGCCGAAGACGCCGAATTCTTGCAAGGTTTCTTCAAGACCGGCCCAGGGCAGTACGGCGAGGGGGACGTGTTCATCGGAGTTCGCGTTCCGCAGACCCGTGCCGTTGCCAAGCAGTTCGCTGCGCTGCCGCTTGCCGAGATCGACGACCTGCTCGACAGCGAGGTGCACGAGCATCGGCTGGCCGCGCTCATCCTGCTGAACGGTGCGTTCGCCAGAGCGAGCAGCTCACGCACCCGCGACGACGACGAACGCGAGCGCCTCGCCGCGTTCTATCTAGCTGCAGTGCGGCGCGGCCGGGTGAACAACTGGGATCTGGTGGATACCTCGGCCGAGTTCGTTCTCGGCGAGTATCTGTTCGATCGTCCTCGGTTCCTGTTGTTCGAACTTGCCGAGAGCGACATCCTTTGGTGGCGGCGCGTCGCAGTGCTCTCGAGCTTCGCGTTCATCAAACACGGTGACGCCTCGACGACGCTCGAGCTGGCCGCGCTGCTGCTGACCGATCGCGAAGACCTCATGCACAAAGCGGTCGGCTGGATGCTCCGCGAGGTCGGCAAGCGCGTCGACCGTTCGCTGCTCGTCGGCTTCCTCGACGAGCACGCGGCGGCCATGCCGCGCACCATGCTCAGCTACGCGACGGAGCATCTCGACCCGGGCATCCGGGCTGCGTATCGCGCGCGCCGCTGACCGTGCGTCTGTTTCGCGCACGCCGCTGACCGCAGGTCGCGCGCTGACCTTTGCGCGACATCCCAATCCCGGTTCAGCGAATTTGACCCCTTGAAGTGGGCACGATCGCTGAAACGGGATTGGAGAGCACGCCCACGCCCCTGACCGTCCGCATCACACGTGCCGCTGACCGTGCGTCTGTTTCGCGCACGCCGCTGACCGCAGGTCGCGCGATGACCTTTGCGCGACATCCCAATCCCGGTTCAGCGAATTCGACCCCTTGAAGTGGGCACGATCGCTGAAACGGGATTGGAGAGAACGCCCACGCCCTCGTCCCTCTGCATTCCTCTGCACGGCTTCCGCCTCATTGGTTCCCCCTGCAGCGCCATTTACTGGCTATGGCGCCACCTCAACTGGCGCTGTAGCCAAGAAGTGGCGTTCAGCGCAGGCGAAGTGGTGTGCGGATGCGGCGACCGGGTGTCCACGGACCGGGCCGGCTGCGCGGGCGCGGCACGCGGCATCCGCCGATTGTTGCGATGATTGACGGATGACCAGAACAGTCCGAGGCGCACGCGTGCTCATCACCGGCGCAGCCCGCGGCATGGGAAGGCTGTATGCGCAGCGCGCGGTCGACGAGGGTGCTCGCGCCGTCGTGCTGTGGGACAAGGATGCCGCCGCCCTGCGCGAAACGGCCGACGAACTGGCGGCGACAGCGCCGCATGGCACAGCTGTGCACGCATTCAAGGTCGACATCGCAGAGATGGGCGCGATCGCTCAGACGGCGCAGAAGGTGCGCAAGCTGGCCGGCAATCCAGACGTGCTCATCAATAACGCCGGCATCGTGCGCGGTGCGCTCTTCTGGGAGCACGACAGCGGCGACGACACGAGGGCCACGATGCAGGTCAACGCGCTCGCACCGATGTATATCGCTCGCGAGTTCCTGCCGGGCATGATTGCGAACGCGTATCGCGAGTCGCGCATCGTGAACATCGCATCTGCGGCGGGGCTGGTGGCGAACCCGAGGATGAGTGTGTACGCGGCATCCAAATGGGCCGTCATCGGCTGGAGCGATTCGCTGAGGATCGAGCTCGAGCAGCAGGATCATGGCAACGTGAAGGTGACAACCGTCGTGCCGACGTTCGTGTCGACCGGCATGTTCGAGGGCGCACGAGGACCGCTGACGGCGCCGGTCATGACCCCGGAATATGTGGTCGACAGGGTGTGGCGGGCGATGCTGGCTGGCAAGCCGATGCTGACCCTGCCGAGATCGGTGGCCGTCGCACGCGCGATCAAGGGCCTGCTGCCGACCCGGGCATGGGATGTCGTCGCAGAGCGCTTCGGCATCTACAACACGATGGACGACTTCACCGGACGCTGACGC
>DATMTC010000032.1:0-4246 GCA_035565115.1 Microbacteriaceae bacterium
GCGAACATCGCGACCAACGCGTCGGCGGTGGCCTGACGCATCGGCTGATGATTCACGTTTGGAACGTCCGGGTACACCAGATCCGGCGGTGCGTACGTCGGCGGGTTCAGCGCGCGAGACTTGTTCGCAACGACCCAGATGCTCGACGGGTCATCGATCGACAGCGCGCTCTTGTCGAACGTCGGGGCCGGCGTCGTGACCGGGACGGGCGTCGTCGTCACGGATGCCGTCGGCCGCGCCGCAGAATGCGTCGGCTTCTCACGCGCCGGCGACGGCCCAGCCGCGTTCGCGTGCCCATCTCGACCGGCGACCGCTGCCGACACTGCGACGACCACGATCACGACCACCAGCGCGATGACAGCCACGGCTGCAATCCCGACCACCCATCTGCGGCGACGGATCACGGCGGCTGACGGTCGCTGTTGACTCACGAGTCGAGCATAAACGCTGAACCGTCACGAGGTTGTCAGCGGGTCAGATGCCAGAAGTGACCTGTCGCCCCCGGATGCTGCTCGGTGATCAACTGATCGAGATCGCGATACGGCCCGTCATCGTTGTGGCTGGCCATCTCGATCTTGATCACGCCGTTCACCTTCTTGATCGCGGTGACGATCTGCGTGTGGTCAGGCGATCCGTCGTTATCCCAGTCGAAGATGGCGACGTCGCCGAGAGCGACCTTGTCACGCTGGTCGAAGCTCAGCTCCTGCAGGCCAAGCTGCGACGCGTTCTGCGCGAAGTACTCGTCCATCGCCGGAACGTAGCCCCATGCCGGGGACCAGTCCGCCGCCGCATCGTGGTTGTACCACTCGTCGGTCATCGGCCATCCGCGCGCCACAAGGGTCTGACTGACGAAGTTCGCACAGTCGCCACCAACCGAGTTCAGGTCGCCGTACTGCGCCGTGTTGTAGTTCTGCCAGTAAGTCATCGCATACTGCAACTGCTTGTCGACGCCTGTCTTCGCGGCATACGAATACACGTCATTCTTGGCCGCGACCACTTTGCCCTTGGAGTTCTTCAGCGTGATCGTCACCGGCCCCGACTGAAAATCGGCAGCGGGCGGAGCCGTGACCTTGATCGTGGCCGTGCTTCCGTCGCTGCCTCCCGCGCCGCTGTCAACCGCGCGAACCTTCGCTGGAATCGATCCGAACTCGACGGTCTTCACCTGGCTCAGATCACGACCGGTAATGGTCACGGTGCGCTGCTGAGAGACGGATGCCGTGGCCGGCGTGACCGAGACAACCGTCGGCTTGGCCGATTCGCTCGGCTGCGCCGACGTCGGCGCGGTCGCGGAGCATCCGACCAGAGTCAGGGCTGCCACCGCGCTCACGGCAACGGCGGCAACGGCGCGTCTGATACGGGGCGGGGGCATGCTGATCTGCTGATTCATAGACGCCAGCCACCCTATTCACGCGTTCTCCGAACCCCCTGTGTGCGGGCCATGAACTTCGCGACCGGCCGCGTCTGTTCGCCCCTAGCGAACTCTCGTGGGCGAGCCCGCGCTGACGTTGCCTCATCTCCTGCGCGGGTGTAACTTTGCACTCTGCGCAAATATTCTTTGCCCTGCCAACGACGGTGGATGTCGATGGTTCGGCATCCCTTTTGCAGCTATGAGGTCCCATGTCACACGCCGACGCCACGTCAGCCCCACAACCCGGAAACGCGTCACCCGCCGGGGCCGTAATGACCCATCGGATGATCCTGTTCGTCATCTTCGGTTTGATGGCCGGGATGTTCCTGTCCGCACTTGACCAGACGGTCGTCGGCACAGCCATCCGAACGATCGGCGACGACCTGCACGGCCTCAGCCTGCAGGCCTGGGTCACCACCGCGTATCTGATCGTGTCGACGATCTCGACGCCGATCTACGGCAAGCTCTCCGACATTTTCGGCAGACGCCCGCTGTTCATCTTCGCGATCGTCGTGTTCGTCGTCGGGTCTGTTTTGGCGAGCTTCTCCAACTCGATGATCGAGCTCTCGGTGTTCCGTGCACTGCAGGGTCTTGGCGCCGGTGGCCTGATGTCGATGCCGCTTGCGATCATGGGCGACATCCTCGCTCCGCGTGAGCGCGCAAAGTACCAGGGATACTTCCTGGCTGTGTTCGGGGTTTCGAGCGTGCTCGGTCCGCTGATCGGCGGACTGTTCGCCGGAACGGACCAGATCCTATGGATCTCCGGCTGGCGCTGGGTGTTCCTGGTCAACGTGCCGATCGGCATCGCCGCGCTGGCTATGGTGATGCGCTTCCTGCACCTGCCCAAGGTCAACAGGCACTCGGTACGGATCGACTGGTGGGGTGCGACGGCGGTCGTCATCGCGCTCGTGCCTCTGCTCCTGGTTGCTGAAGAGGGCCAGACGTGGGGCTGGACGAGCGCAGCATCCATCGCCTGTTACGTGATCGGCATCATCGGCGTGATCGCGTTCATCACGATCGAGATCCGCATGAAGGACGACGCACTCATCCCCATCAAGCTCTTCCACTCGTCGACGTTCTCGATGGCCACCATCATCGGAGTCTTGGTCGGGTTCGGCATGTTCGGCGCGATGATGACGATTCCGCTCTATCTGCAGATCGTGCTTGGGGCAACTCCAACCGAGAGCGGCTTCGAGATGCTGCCGATGATCTTGGGCCTCATGATCGCGTCGATCGCGAGTGGTCAGCTGATCGCACGCAACGGCAAGTACCGAATCTTCCCGATCCTCGGCACCCTTCTGATGTCGGGCGGGTTCTTCTATCTGACGTTCATGAAGTACGACTCGCCGTATTGGTTCATCGCAGGCGGGATGCTGCTGATCGGCCTCGGACTCGGCCAGCTGATGCAGACCCTGACCATCGCGAGCCAGAACTCCGTCGGACTGCGTGACATGGGCGTGGCGACGAGCGCCTCGACGTTCTTCCGTCAGATCGGTGGAACGCTCGGCACGGCCGTCATGCTCTCACTGCTGTTCACCATCATGCCGCTGAACATCCAGACCTCGCTGAGCGACAACGCGACGTTGAAGAGCGCGCTCAACGCGGCGATGACCCCGACGGTTGCGACGGCGCCCGAGAACAAGAAGATCATGAAACTGATCTACACCGACATCGTCACGGGCGTGGAGAAGGGTGCTCAGCAAGGAGCGCACGCTGCCGGCGTGAAGCAGCTGGTCGGTCAAGGCGTGCCACAGGATGTTGCAGAGGCTCAGGTGCCTGCGACCCCGCTCGACTTCTCGAAGCAGTCGGTGCGCACCCAGGTCATCGACCAGGCGGCGCCCACCATCGAGAAGAAGCTCAAGGCCGCGAAGAGCACATCGTCCGTCGGCGGGTCGAGCGCGATCAACGACACGTCGTTCTTGAACGGTGCTGACGCCCGGCTTTCAAAGCCGTTCCTGACCGGGTTCACCGCGTCGACGATTGTCATCTACTGGGTCGCGCTGATGGTGGTGCTGCTGGCATTCGTGCTCGCGCTGTTCTTCAAGACGCCTGCCCTTCGCGCCAAGTCTGCGCTGCAAGAGGCCGCGGATGACGAGGCAGAGGCGTTCGCAAAGCGTGCGGCAGACGACATGGGCGCGCTGGTCGAGCCCACGGCGAACACCGCGGGCGTTCGCGTGCAGGCCGCGCCGCCATCCGGCAGCTGACCCGTCAGCAGCTGTGGTCCCTGTCTCGGTGGTCGAGTAGCGACGCGAGGAACGAGCGCCGCTTATCGAGACCTCGTAACCCGTCCGTGGTCCGCAACCACAGATCGTCTTACGAGGTCTCGATACGCGGCTCGCTGCGCGAGCAGCTACTCGACCACCGGGGCTGCGCGAACAGCTAGGCCAGCGTGCGAAACACGCGGTGGCCGAGCGCGGTCAGCGCGTAAGCGACCGCGGCAATGGCCGCAAGCCCACCGATGTATGCGATCAGCAGGTGGCTGCCGCCCGCCAACGCCGAGATGTATGTGACGGCAAGGCCCACGCCTGCGACCATGGCGCATCCGATTGCGATCCACACCAGCGCACGCAACCGGGACGGCGCGGGCGTCGCGGTGCGCGCGTGCGAGATCGCAAGCACGAAGCCGGCGCCGCATCCCCAGAATGCGACGACGAGCAGTGCAGCGATCACGTCGCTCGGCCGGTGCCACTGATTCACCAGAGTTGCCGCCCCTGCCACGATCGCGTATGACGATCCGATCACAGCGACCATCGGCCTGAATCGCGGCGCTGCAAGCAGGTAGACAACCAGCGCTGCGGATGCCGCGACCGTCGTGTGCCCGGAAGGCAGCGAGTTGCT
>DATMTC010000033.1:0-7546 GCA_035565115.1 Microbacteriaceae bacterium
ATCAGCCGGCGGCGCCAATACGTTCGACTTGGCTGCGGGCCGACGGGATGCTTGATCGTCGACATACAGACAGGGTAGCCAGCCACTGGTGAGAAACCGCGGATGCGCCCGGCGATTCGCACGCGCCCGCAGCTCCTCCGCAGCGATACGTGTGCGCCGCACAGCCGCCGAGTGCTCCCTTATGGTCGTTCTCAGAAACTGAGAGTGACCTTAAGGGAGCACTCGGCGATGAGGGACGGGGTTAGGCGCCCGGTAAATCGACCGCGCGGCGTCGTGTCACCATGCAGCGCCCACGGCCACTGCCGACTGGGGCGCACCGCTTGCGGCGGTCACCGTGATCGGAACCCGCACAGTCGTTCCAGACGGGTCAGCAGTGAGCACAAGCGTGCTCGCGTTTGAAACGTCGTTGGGCACGGTCACCGAGACGGATGCTGCTCCCGTCGCGTCAACGGGGATGCTCACTGGTGCGGCCGAACTGCCCTCCCAGGTTGCCTGCAGCGTCGTGTTGGCCGGGCTGCCGAGCGATGTGAGGTTCAGCTTCGACACCGTGAACGACACCGTCGAACCCGGCGCGACAGCATCCGTCGGTGCGCCAGCCACCTCTACGCCCCGTCGCGCGAAGCTCGGTGACAGCGGGCTATTTGCCGTGATGTATGCGATCCATGCGTCGCGGTCGATCAGCCCCGTGTCCTTCGTGTTCGTACCATCGGCGAAGACCCTGAAGTTGTCGCCACCCTGCAGAAGGAAGCTGAACGATCCAATTCGGTAGTCCTTCGCCGGATCGATGGGCTGGCCGTTGACCGTTATGCTGGTGATGTGGTCACCCGCGGCACGCGTCGCGTCATAGGTGTAGCTGACGTTCTTCGACAGGCCGAGGTTGAGGAACGCGCGGCTGGGAACCGTCCCATCCGCATTGGTCTGCCACTGCTGCTCGAGCGCGGTCTTGAACTGTGCACCCGTCAGCGTCGTCGTCCACAGGTTGTTCACGAACGGCAGCACAGCGTTGGCTTGCGCGTATGTGACGGTGCCGTCCGTGCCGTACAGCAGTTCGGCACGCAACCCGCCTGGGTTCACCACACCGATCTCAGCGCTGCCGGTCTCGGGCGACTTCAGCCTGTCGAGCAGTACATCAGCGACGAAGTTGCCCATTGTCGACTCGGACATGCGGTCGTCTCTGCCCAGCGGAAGACCGTCCTCATCGAAGCTGCCCGCCGTGTACACACCGTTGACGAATGAGCCGCCGGTGAAGGCCGTTGTGATGTCCTTCGACACCGACCCGACCTTTTGGTTGCCGATCGCCGCAGCATCCGCCAGCGCCTTATCGACGATGGTCTTCACCGTGGCGACCCGCGGATACGCAGCAATAAGGCTGGCATCGGTGGCGGTCGTCCGTGGCACGTTGTGTGCAGAGTATCCGGTCACCGCGAGCGACTTCGGGTCGATCGTCAGCTGGATCTGGCCGACGTTCTCGCCGTAGCTGCCCGTCTGCAGAATCGGCCGAGTCTTGCCTGCCTCACCGGGGATGGGAGCATCCCACGCGTACTGCTTGTGCGTGTGGCCGGTGAAGATCGCCGCAACTTTCGGCGAGGTCTTGGTCACGATGTCGGCGAATGCGCCGCCCGCGGCGACCTCCTGCTCGAGTGTGGCGCCATCCGGTGTTCCGAAGCCTGCGCCCTCGTGGTACTCGGCGACGATCACGTCTGCCTCGCCGTTCTTCTTCTTGCCGTCGGTCAGCTGCGCGGCAACCCGGTTGACCGCTGCGACGGGATCGCCGAAGTCGAGCGTCGAGATGCCGCCTGGCGACACCAGCGACGGCGTCTCCTGCGTGACAGCGCCGATCACTCCGACGGTGATTCCGTCGACCGTGAACGTGGCGTACTCGGGCAAGGCGGGTGTCTGCGTGCCCTTCTTGTACACGTTGGCGCCCAGGTAGCTGAAGTCGGCTGCATCAGCGACGCGGCCGGTCAGGTCGTCGAAGCCCTGATCGAACTCGTGGTTTCCGACCGAAGAGGTCTTCAATCCGAGTGCGTTCAAGACGTCGATCGTCGGCTTGTCCTTTTGCGACGACGACGCGAACAGCGATGCGCCGATGTTGTCGCCTGCAGAGAGGAAGAGCGTGTTGTTCTCACCGGCCGCTGCGCGCAGCTGCTCGATGGTGCCGGCGAACTTCACCGTGTTGGTGTCGATGCGCCCGTGGAAATCGTTGATGTTCAACAGGTTCAGCGAGATCCGCGGCTTCAGGTTCAGGCCGAACACGACGGGGTCGTGATCGGACGAGCGGTACGCGTCGGCCACGTAGTAGTTCGTGACGTTGTAGTTGTACCTGCTGTACTCGAGCGCGACGGATTCAACCGAGTTGATGTTCCAGACATCCACCCCGGTGACATCTGCATTTGTCCCTGCGGATGCGAACACGTGGTCCAGCGATCCGACAGTTCCACCGTATGCGTAGGTGTACTTGTCGGTCTTGGTGCTCACTTGGTCGACATAGCCTGCCTCGGTGAGAACCTTGATCGGGTCTTCCTTGAGGTACGAGTTGAAGTCGCCTGCAAGGATGACGCGGTCGATGCCGGTCTGTTTCTTCAGGTCATTGGCGAAGGCGACGAGCGCGTGCGCTTGTGCCACGCGCGAGGCGTTGGATGCGCCCTGCCCGTCGCCCTGGTCTGCGTCTGCTCCAGAACCCGAGCCCTTCGACTTGAAGTGGTTCACGATGTCGATGAACGCTTCGCTGTCTTTCCCGCCCTTCGGCTTGAACGCCTGCGCGAGTGGTTCACGAGCGTTGTCGAATGCGGTAGCTCCAGTGAGGATCGTCGACTTTCCGACGAGGGCGACCGTCGCCTTCTTGTAGATGAAGGCGGTGCGGATGACGTCTTCGTCGGTCGGCAGCACCTTCGGCGACGGCACGTATTTCCACACGTTGCTGCCTGCGTTGGCATTCAGCGCGTCGACGAGTGTCGAGAGTGCGTCATCGCGGTCGAGCGGCTTGCCGTTCTTCCCTGGGAACTTCAGCGAGTTCTCGATCTCCTCGAGTGAGACGATGTCTGCGCCGAGGTCGTTGATCGCCGTGACGATCTTGTCTTGCTGACGCTTCAGGTTCTCGGCGTTCGCTGCGCCGCGGGCGTCGCATCCGCTCCTCACCGTGATCGGGTTGCCGTCACGGTCGTTGTAGTACGTGCAACCGGTGAGCTGATCCCCCGTTGTCGGAAAGTAGTTCAGCACGTTGAAGGTTGCGACCTTGAGGTCGCCGCCGACGTTCTCGGGAGCGCTGGTGCGCGTGTTCGAGAAGGTCGCAGGCTGAACCGTTTCGGCGTCGGCCGGCGTCAGCTCCGTGAGCGGCTGCAGCTTCCAGGTGTCGTTGCGGTAGTCGAGCACGACCGGATGCGTGAAGGTTGCAGCCGAGCCGACGCGCACGTGGTCATCCGCGGTCAGGTACGGCAGCGGCTTGCTCATGTTCGACGTGTTGAGGAAGTTCGTGCTTGCACCGTCGTCGAGTGTGATCGCGTGTGCCGCGTTGTATGCCACCGCAGCGGCGTACTCGGGCGTATTCGGTGCGGCAGTCTCCGTCGGCTGCACAAGCGGACGGTCTCCGACGGCCAAGCCGATCTCGCCGTATTGGTTGAGCGAGTAGTTGTCGGTGACGGTGTATGCGCCCTGGGGTGCGACGAGCATTCCTTCGAGGCTCTCGCGCTGCGCATCCGTCGGCGGAATCACCACTGTGGCGGCGCTCGGTGCGACAACGCCGGTGGCGTCGAGCTCGGTGAGGCCGTTCGAGTCAGCAACACTCAGCTCGGTGAGCCCGTGAAACTCGCTCACTTCACCGGTGACCTGCACGTAGTCGCCCGGGTTCACCAGGCTGGCCGTGCTTGAGGAGAAGACGAACAGTCCATCGGATGCGGTGTGCGTGGCCAGGTCGAGAGCCCCGCCCGTGCCAGGCGTCTGGATGTAGTAGCCGCTGAAACCTCCCGTCGGGTAGACCGCGGTGACGATGCCCGAGGTTGTGACAGTGTTTCCGGCCTGCGGGCTCGTGTCTGTTGTGCCCTGTACGTCGGCGATCGAGATCGGCTCGCCCGGCGTGCCTGGGTCTCCGCCGTCGCCCGGATCGCCGTCGCCCGGGTCGCCATCGCCCGGTGTCGAGTCGTCTGTTGCGGATTGCGGGCTGATCGTCGCGGTCAGGGAGAAGTCTGCCCCGTTGTTGTCTGTGTCGGCGAAATCAGCGCGAACGAGCGACTTGACGTCGCTGTTGCCGCTCGGAGCGGTCGCGACGGCGCGTTCGAAGGTGTTGGAGGTTCCGTAACCGAGCAGGTCGACGATGCCGTCTGTCCCCACGACCGAGCCGGTCGGCACGGTGGCCGGACCTGACGCGTTCTCCAGAATCAGTGTGCCGGTCGTGCCGCTCGGGTTCAAACCGCCTGCCGCATCCGGTGTTGGAAGTGCCGCGCCGTTTGCTCCGTTGCTTCCACCCTGCACGAGGTAGTAGCCGTGGGCCGCGATGCTGCCGGTCAGCGCGACCGAGCTGCTGGATGCGCCGGTGCCGGTTGCCGACCGGTACCGCACCGACCATCCGCTCAGGTCGACTGCGCTGTCGCCCGGGTTGTACAGCTCGACGAACTTGTTCTTGTATGCCGCGCCGGCGCTGCCGCCGCTGAGATACGCCTCATTGATGATGACGCCCGTGCCATCCGTGCTCGCTTGCGCCGGGAGCGCGACGAGCGGACCTGCTGCCAGGCCCAGTCCGGCGATTGCGGCGGTTGCCAGTTTCCAGGCGGTGCCGAAGTGTTTTGACATGCTTCTCCCCTGTGACGGATGTTGTTACTTGCGTCACGCTATGGGGCCGCGAGTCCCCGAATGTGTCCCGCGGATTAACTCCGAGTGAACCCCATCGAGAATGCTCGAATGAGCGCCGTGGCCCCATTGCCTGGCGGCGTACAACCTTGTCGGACACCATATTCGAACCAACGCCGTCTGTGCGGCGGGGTCGGAAATTTGCTCGTTTGCGCGCGGTGGGAACTGTGGGCCCAGCGCCGGGGTGCTACAGCCGCTTGAGCATCCGCGTGTTGCCGAGCGTGTTCGGCTTGACGCGCGCCAGGTCGAGGAACTCCGCGACGCCCTCGTCGCGGCTGCGCACCAACTCGGCGTAGACCTCGGGGTCGACGGTCTCTGCACCCATGTCTTCGAACCCGTGCTGAGTGAAAAACGGCACCTCGAATGTCAGGCAGAACAGCCGGGAAAGACCCAATGCGCGGGCGTCGCTCTCGAGACGGGTCAGCAGCGCGTGACCGACACCGCGGCCGCGCCAGCCATCCGCTGTCGCAAGGGTGCGTACCTCGCCGAGGTCTTCCCACATGACGTGCAGCGCGCCGCATCCGACGAGCTCGCCCGTCGCGTTCTCGACCACGCGGAACTCCTGAACGGCTTCGTAGAAGACGACCAGCTCCTTGCCGAGCAGGATGCGTCGCTGCACGAGCGGTTCGACGATCTGCTGGATGCCGCGGATGTCGCTCGTGCGCGCCTGGCGCACCGTGAACGTCTCGCCGGTGCTGCTTCTCGTGTCTGCGCTCGTGTCTGCGCTCGTCATGTCTGTCACCTGTCAAGTCTAAAGACGCCGCGCCGGATGCCCGTCGCACGCGTCACACGCTCGCGTCACACGCTCGCGCCACAGCCACGCGCCACACCCACGCGTCACGCACGTCCGCTCCGACCCACGCTCCATCACACACCTCCGCTCCGACCACGCTCCATCGGCCGCGACCCACCTTTCCAATCCCGTTCCAGCGATTTCGACCCCTTCAAGTGGGCGAAATCGCTGAAACGGGATTGGAGTGGCCGGATGTCGCGGCGAGCGACGCTTGCCAACGGACGCGGCAACAAGCGCTCACGAACAGCACGCACGCAACAAGCGCTCGCCAACAGCACGCACGCACGAAGCGCTCGCCAACAGCACGCAAAAAACGGGGCCGGCCCGAAGGCCGACCCCGCTTTGCTCCCTTCGACAAGCTCAGGGAACGAGAACTACTCGCCGGATGCCGCCAGGTCCGGCGTCACCGAACCGGTACCGGTGCTGGCACCGACACCTGCACCGATCGCGACTGGCTCCTCGTGCTTGGTCGTGGTGAACACGAACTCGCCGCCGACGAAGTCCACGTGCACGTGGTCTCCCGAACCCAGTTCGCCGTGCAGGATGCGCTCGGAGAGCCGGTCCTCCACCTCGTGCTGAACGGCGCGGCGCAGCGGCCGAGCTCCCAGCGTCGGGTCGAAGCCGACCTCGATCAGGTGCTCCTTGGCTGCCTGGGTGAGCTCCACCGTCATGTCGCGGTCGAGCATCCGGTCGCCGAGGCGCTTGATGAACAGGTCCACGATCTGCAACAGTTCCGGCTTGGACAGCTGCGGGAACACGATGACCTCGTCGACACGGTTGAGGAACTCGGGCTTGAAGTTCTTCTTCAGCTCTTCCTTGACCTTGCCGCTCATCCGGTCGTAACCGGTCTGAGTGTCTCCCTCGATCTGGAAGCCGACGGGACCGCCGGTGATGTCCTTCGTGCCGAGGTTGGTGGTCATGATGATCACCGTGTTCTTGAAGTCGACGACGCGACCCTGGCCATCGGTCAACCGGCCCTCTTCCAGAATCTGGAGCAGGGAGTTGAAGATGTCTGGATGGGCCTTCTCGATCTCGTCGAACAGCACGACGCTGAACGGCTTGCGGCGAACCTTCTCGGTGAGCTGGCCACCCTCTTCGAATCCGACGAATCCTGGAGGGGCACCGAACAGACGAGACACGGTGTGCTTCTCGCCGTATTCACTCATGTCTAGGGAGATCATGGCCGACTCGTCGTCGAACAAGAACTCCGCGAGCGCCTTGGCCAGCTCGGTCTTACCAACACCGGTCGGGCCTGCGAAGATGAACGAACCGGATGGGCGGTGCGGGTCCTTGAGGCCGGCGCGAGTGCGGCGGATCGTCTTGGACAGCGCCGAAATGGCCTCTTCCTGGCCGATGACGCGCTGGTGCAACGCCTTCTCCATGAAGACCAGCCTGCTGGACTCTTCCTCGGTGAGCTTGAAGACGGGGATGCCTGTTGCTTGCGCGAGCACTTCGGCGATGAGTCCTTCATCCACCTCGGCCGTCGTCTTGACGTCGCCCGACCTCCACTGCTTCTCGAGGCGTAGTCGCTCGCCGAGCAGGTTCTTCTCCTCGTCGCGCAGGCTTGCAGCCTTCTCGAAGTCCTGCTCCTCGATCGCCGCTTCCTTCGCCTGGCGCACGGTGGAGATCTTGTCGTCGAACTCGCGCAGCTCAGGCGGAGCCGAAAGGATCGACAGCCGCAGGCGAGCACCTGCCTCGTCGATCAGGTCGATCGCCTTGTCAGGCAGGAAGCGGTCGCTGATGTAGCGGTCGGCGAGGTTGGCCGCCGACACGATCGCGCCATCCGTGATCGACACCTTGTGGTGCGCTTCGTAACGGTCACGCAGCCCCTTGAGGATGTTGATCGTGTGCGGCAGCGACGGCTCAGCAACCTGGATGGGCTGGAAGCGGCGCTCGAGCGCAGCATCCTTC
>DATMTC010000034.1:0-7778 GCA_035565115.1 Microbacteriaceae bacterium
CAGGTCGGCCTTATTCACGTCTTCAAGCTTAGTTGGCGTTTCCGCGCGGCTGGTGAGCGTCACATCCTCGTTCGCAGGCTCACTCGGCGCTGGGCCCACGCCGCCGGTTCCGCACGATGCGAAGCATCGGGCGGCCGTGCCGGTGGGGAGGGTCGCGGATCGCTGCGCGATCCCTTGAGCTCCACCGCGCTACTCGACCACCGAAACGTCCGGTGGTCGAGTAGCTGCTCGCGCAGCGAGCCGCGTATCGAGACCTCCGAAGCCGATCCGTTACTCGCCCGTCGTCATCTTCGTGTTGGCGTGCGGCGTCGTCGCGATGGCGGTGTTCTGCAGCGACTCCGTGCCGTTGTCGAGGTATCCGAACGTGTTCTTGTGCTGCGAGAACTCCTTGAGGAACTCGGCGTTGTCTTTGATGCGTGTCCAGATCGGCGACAGCGGGTTGTCGTTCCATTTCGAGTGAAGCACCGGCGCGTGACCTGTGACGGGGCGAAGCCCGAGCGCGGCATCGCCATCGACGCTCAACACCCGTGCCCCGAACGCCGGCGCGCGCGGGTCGTGCCGGGTGACCCGACCCCACCTGGCTTCTTCGTCGAGCGCTGCCTCACCCGCGTATACATATTTCGCGTGCAGAGCACCCGCTGTCTGGATGCGATTCTCGACCCCGGCCGATCCGAGCATCACGAACGCATAGACGCCGACGTCGACATCCGCGAGCGCGTCGGCGGCTGTTGTCGTTCCGTAGGAGTGCGCGACGACGTTCAGCGTTATCGGAACGGTGCTGTCTCGCGCCGCCCGAAATCCCTCAAGGGCGGTGATCAACTTGCCTGCACCCTGCGTCGCATACAGGCCGAGTGCAGCATCGATGCCGACGGGCGGCGTCACATAGCCGATCCACGCGACAACGGCACGCTGACTTGGTGCACCGACTTCACCCTGCGCCTCCCAGACGTTCTGAGCAGACTGAGTCCATGCCTGCATGTCATCCGTGTATGTGCCCATGCCAGGCACGTTGAATGTCACCTGCTCCGCAGTGTCCAGGTCACCAACGGAGATGGCTGCTAAGGGCGGCCGATCGTCGGTCAGATAGGTGAGGTAGCGCCGAGGCGTCGTTCGCCGTCCGGAGTTCGCCGCCGACTTGATCGCCAGGTAACTGCGAAGCACCTTCTGGTTCATCGGGTCGTCCGGGTGCGCCTTGACTGCTGCCTGCGCCTTCGTGATCGCCTTGCTCAGGTGCTTTCGGTTCGCGATGTCGCGCGACTCGTAGTCGATGCCCTCGAGGTTGCCGACGTATTTCGGCAACACTGTTATGGCATCCCGCCGCTTCCAGGTCTTCTGGGTGTTCCACCAGTCTGCGGTGAGTTGGGGTGTCGCGTTCAGAAACTCGACGGTGTCCGCCGGATGCTTGTTCAGGTATTTCGCCCGCTGGTCGACAGACATGTGCATGAGCTTTTGAAGACTGCTGTCGACTGGCGCCAACGAGCCGTTCGACGGCGCCGTGAGCACGGCCACCGACGCCACAACGATGCATCCGATCACCGTGATGAAGCGACGCCACCATCGCGCCATAATGAACTCCGCCCGCCCCAGATGTTCACTATAACGCCGAGCTCGGCGCAGGCAGCGGCTTCAGGATGCTTTGGCCTGCATACGGGGGCCAGGGCGTGTCTGCCTAGCTGCTCCACCCGCCAGGAGGAGTCCATGGTCTCCTACCGTCACCGCGCGCACATCGAACGAAAGTGTGAACGCGCGCATATGCTGGGCGATGGATCGCCGACGTGAGAGGAGTGTTCTCGTGTTCGAACTGCATTCCTGGCCTGGACTGGCCGTCGCCACGTTGATCGCCCTGGTTGCGGCGGCGGTCATCGCGCTGATTGCCACCGTCGTGCTCGCCGCCCTCGGGCGGCAACGTTCCTGGGCGTCGCAACTGGCCAAGCGAGCGCGCGCGCCGTTCAGAACACTGCTTCTCGTGATCGCGCTGTGGGTTGGCGTGGCCGTCGGCTTGCCGTTTGATATCCCGCTGCCTCAGGCGCAGGTCATCGATCACGTCTTCCTGATCGCGACGATTGCCGTCGGAGCGTGGTTCGCGGCAGCACTCGTGATCTACTTCGAAGACCTGGGGCTCGCGCGATACCGCATCGACGGCCCAGACAACCGGTATGCCCGCAGGGTGCGAACGCAGGTGCTGATCATCCGCCGGTTGACCGTCGTTGCCGCGGTGGTGGTTGCTGTCGGTGCGATCCTGCTGACCTTCCCCGGCGCGCGTGCGGCGGGCGCGAGCATCCTGGCATCCGCCGGAGTGATCAGCGTCGTGGCCGGGATCGCCGCACAGTCAACCCTCGGCAACGTGTTCGCCGGGGTGCAGCTGGCATTCAGCGGCGCAATTCGGCTTGACGATGTCGTCATCGTCGACCAGCAGTGGGGAAAGATCGAGGAGATCACGCTCACCTACGTTGTCGTTCACCTGTGGGACGACCGCCGCATGGTGTTGCCTTCGACGTATTTCACGACGAAACCGTTCGAGAATTGGACCCGCAAAGAGAGCCAGCTGCTCGGAGCCGTCGAGTTCGACCTGGACTGGCGCGTCAATCCCGGTGCCATGCGCACAGAGCTCACCCGGATTCTTGCGCACAGTGAGCTGTGGGACGAGCGCGTCGGGGTTCTGCAGGTGACGGATGCCGTCGGCGGGTTCGTGCACATTCGTGTGATGGTCTCGGCGAAGGATGCAGGCACGCTGTTCGATCTGCGCTGCAGGGTGCGCGAAGCGCTGATCGAGTGGCTGCGGGCGTCGAACCCTGAGGCGTTCCCGCGCACCCGCGTTCAGCAGCTGGAGGCGGATGACGCCACCGGCCGTCGACCTTCCCGCCGTCAATCCGCGAGCCGGCGCGACAATGCGGAGGGCATGTTCAGCGGCAGCCCGGACGCCGAGAAGCGCGCGACGCAGTTCACCGACTCGCTCAAGGTGGTTGAGGACCTCGACACCAGCGCGCTCGATGCGGGCGTGTCAGATGCGGGCGCGGCAGACTCGAGCGCTGTCAGCGAGAAGCATCCGCCTCGACGACAATAGGGTGTGCACAATCTTGGACTCCTCTTCGACGTAGACGGCCCGCTCGCGAGCCCGACAACACGGACCGTCGCAATCGATAGCATCCTCACCGATCTGGTGGCATTGACCGGGGCCGGGGTGCCAATCGCGTTCATCACCGGTCGTTCCGACGAGTTCATCCGCACGCGACTGGTCGCCCCGCTCGTGGAAGTCGGGCTCGCGGGCGCGCTCGCGGCCGACGGTGCACGGCTCTTCGGCGTGTTCGAGAAGGGCGGGTCGTGGGCGCCGATCACCGCGGACGGGATGGCCGACGTCACAGTCGATCGATCGGTGGCCCTGCCGACGAAGACGGTTGACGCGGTGCGCGAGCTTGTTCGACGGGACTTCGCCGACACCATGTTCTTCGACGAGACGAAGAAGGCGATGATCTCGGTTGAGCAGCGCACCGACGTCACGCATGAGGTGTATCTGGCGGCCCAACCCGTGTTCAATGACGCCGCGTTCGCTCTGCTGAAATCGCACGGGCTCGGAACGCGCTACGGCGACGAAGAAGCGCTGGATGCCTCGGGTCAGGTGCCGTTCCGGCTCGACCCGACGATCATCTCGACTGACATCGAGTCAGTGAAGCTCGACAAGGATCGAGGTGCACGGCGTGCTCTTGAGTACTTCGCGTCGCTCGGCCAGCTGCCGCGCAGGTGGCGGTCCATCGGGGACTCCCGCAGCGATTACCTGATGGCCGACTACCTGCACGCGCAGGGGTTCGAGGTGGCGCACGTCGACGTGCGACCGTCGGACGGCGTGCTTGATCGGCCGTACCAGGTGATCGTCATTGCAGACGCCATTCACGACGATGCTGGGGCCGAGTTCCTTGCGCACTGGATGCACGAGCTGCGCCTGGACGTCTGACAGCATCCGCTCGTCTGACCCGCGTCCTGTTCGGCGAGGATGCCGGTGGCAACTGCGCAGCGAGGATGCCGGTGGGAACTGCGCCCCGCAGCTAGGCGATGATCGTCCAGGGGTTCTCGATCAGGCGGGTGAGCGTCTGCAGGAACTGCGCAGCCAGCGCCCCGTCGATCACGCGGTGATCGGCAGACAGCGTGTAGCGCATCCGGTATCGCGGCACGATCTCGTCGCCGACGACGGTTGGCTCGCGCTTCGTGCCTCCAACGGCCAGAATCGCACCCTCAGGCGGGTTGATGATCGCCGTAAACTCCTCGACACCGAACATTCCGAGGTTCGAGATCGTGAACGTGCCGCCAGACATCTGCGCGGGCGTCAGCTTCTTGGCGTTCGCGAGCGACACAAGCTCTTTCGCCTCGATGCCGAGCTGCGTGACGGTCTTCTTGTCGGCATCCTCGATCACCGGGACGACCAGGCCGTTCTCGGATGCGACGGCGATGCCCACATTGACCCGGTGGTGCACGAGCATGGTCTTCGATTCATCGCCGACGTACGACGCGTTGACAAGCGGATGCTCGCGCAACGCGATCGCGCTGGCCCTGATCAGCAGGTCGTTGACGCTCACCTTCGGGCGGTTGCCTGCGATCAACTGCTCGTTCAGCTCACCGCGAAGCTTCATCAACGCCTCGGCGTCAGCTGCTGCCGTCACGTAGAAGTGCGGAATCGTGCGGGCGCTCTCGCCGAGGCGCTTGGCGATCACGCGACGCGTCTGACTCATCGGCACAGACTCGGATGCGCGCTTGTCGTCGGCGGCTCCGGTCCCGTTTCCGGTCCCTGAGCTTGTCGAAGGGGTCGAAGGGGTCGAAGGGCCCGAAGGCGTCGAAGGACCCGGCTTTTCGTTGGTCGCTGCGACGGGCGGTTCCTGAGCTTGTGGAGCGGCGCCACCCTCGAGCAATGCGTCGATGTCTGCCCTGATGATGCGTCCGCCAGGGCCGGTGCCCTTCACGGATGCGAGGTCAAGGTTGTGCTCGCGAGCAAGCTTGCGCACGAGGGGTGACGCGAATTGCCGCTCGCCGGATTCCGGCTCCTCCTCGGTCGTTGAGGCTGTCGTCGCTTCGACGGGCTCGGCGGCCGGCTCAGCAGCCGCTTCATCCTGGGCCGGCTCGGCGGGCGTCTCGTCCGATTCCTGCGATGTGGCGGCTTCTTGCTCCGTCGCATCCACCTTGGCACCGGATGAACCAGCATCCGCTCCCTCCGCGCCCTTGCCATCGTCGATCAGCGCGATCGGCGCCCCGATCGACACGAGTTCGCCTTCTGGCACGAGCTGCTTCGACATCGTGCCGGCCTCGTATGCCTCGTACTCCATCGTGGCCTTGTCGGTTTCGATCTCGACAAGAACATCGCCGACCTCGACCTTGTCGCCAGGCTGCTTGTGCCAGGCGAGAATCGAGCCCTCCTCCATGGTGTCCGAGAGGCGTGGCATGGTGATTTCGATCATGATTCTGCCCGTTCTACCTGCGGTGCCCGACCGCGTCGAGGGTCTGACGGATGGCGCCGATCACGTCATCCGCCGACGGCAGCGCAGCCGTCTCCAGTGGTTTCGAGTATGGAAGCGGCACCTCGGCCATCGCAACGCGCCGCACCGGCGCATCCAAATAGTCGAACGCGCCATCCGAAATTGATGCAGCAACCTCGGCGCCGATCCCGTATGTCAGCCAGTCGTCTTCGAGGATCACCGCGGAGTGCGTCTTCTTCACCGACTCGATAACGGTCTCGCGGTCCAGCGGGCGCAGGCTTCGCAGGTCGATCACCTCGATGTCGAGGCCATCAGACTCGGCGAGTTGCTCAGCGACCTGGCTGGCGACGTGCGCCATCCGCGAATAGCCGATCAGCGTGATGTCCTTGCCTTCACGCGTGATGGCCGCCTTGCCGATCTCAGCTGGGGTGTCGTCGTCTGGCACCTCGCCCTTGGTGTTGTAGAGCGCGAGGTTCTCGAGGAACAGCACCGGGTCGTCATCCCGAATGGATGCGAGCAGCAGCGCCTTCGCGTCGGCAGGGGTCGACGGCGCGACCACCTTCATGCCTGGCACGAACGCGTAGTACAGCTCGATGTTCTGCGAGTGCGTTGCACCAAGCTGTTGCCCGCCGCCACCCGGGGTGCGGATGACCATCGGTACTCGTGCCTGCCCGCCGAACATGCCGTAGATCTTGGCGGCGTGGTTCACGATCTGATCGAGCGCGAGCAGTGAGAAGTTGATCGTCATGATCTCGACGACGGGACGCAGCCCGAGCATCGCGGCGCCGATCGCAGCACCGGTGAAGCCCTCTTCAGCGATCGGAGCGTCGCGCACCCGCTTCTCGCCGAACTCCTTCAGCATGCCAGCCGTGATCTTGTACGAACCCTCGAAGATGCCGATCTCTTCGCCGATGAGAAAGACATTCTCATCGCGCAGCATTTCGGCGCGCAACGTGTCGTGCAACGCCTGGCGGTAGGACATGATGCTCATGCGCGTGCCTCCTCCGTGTCGGCATCCGACCTGGCAGCATCCGGCCGCGGTGCCGCAGGGAACAACGGCTCACCTGGCAGGCGGCGCGAGTCGTTCGGCACCGGTGTCGCATACGTGTAATCGAACAGGGTCGAGACGTCGGGGAATGGGCTGGCGTCGGCGAAGTCGGCGGCCTCGACCGTGCGCGCCGTCGCCTCTTCGTCGATCTTCTTCAGCTCGTCTTCGGTGAGCACACCGTCTGCCAGGAGTTTGGCGGCGAATGTGTGCACCGGGTCGTTCTCTTTCAGCTGTTCCACCTCGTCTGCCGAGCGATATTTGGCCGGGTCGACGACCGAGTGGCCCTTGAGGCGTTCCGTCATCACTTCGAGCAGGAACGGCTTGCCGCTGCGAGCGGATGCGACGGCACGCTGCGCTGCTTCGTACACCTTCACCGGGTCGAGACCGTCGACGCGCTCCGAATCCATCCGATACGAGCTTGCGCGCTTATACAGTTCAGGCTCTCCGGATGCTGCTGCAACCGTCGTGCCCATCCCGAGCCCGTTGTTGATGATCACGTAGACGATCGGCAGGTTCCAGATGGCCGCGATGTTCAGCGATTCGTGGAACGCGCCGATGTTGGTCGTGCCGTCACCCATGGTGCACAGCACGATCTCGTCTTGCTCTCGGTAGTCGATCGCGAGAGCCGCGCCGGTGGCAAGCGGCAACTGCCCGCCGACGATGCCGTATCCGCCCAACAAACGCTGGGTCAGGTCGAACATGTGCATCGAGCCGCCCCAGCCCTTGGAGACGCCGTCGATGCGGCCATACAACTCGGCCATCACGCGGTTCGGGTCGATGCCGCGCGTGATCGCGTAGCCGTGCTCACGATAGTTCGTGAACAGATAGTCGGTTGGGCGCATGGCGCTCATCAGGCCGACCACCGCTGCCTCTTCGCCGAGGTTCAGGTGGCAGTATCCGCCAACGAGCGCCTGAGTGTATGCCCGGGCGGCGCGTTCTTCGAAGCGTCGGATGAGCATCATCTCGCGATAGAACTCGACGAGTTGCTCGTTGTTCTTCTTCTTGCTCGCTGCTGATGTTGATTTGTTTGAGCGGCTTGTCGCCGTATTGCCTGAATTACTGCTTGCGCTCTTACGTGCAGTGGTCTTCCGTGGGCTCCGCGTGGCAGCGGTCATCGGGGACTCCCTTCGAGCGACCCTTCTGGGGTCGGACGTGCTGGATTGTCTTATCTATTCTGTCAGCCCGGTTTGCTAACACGGAAAGGCTTTAAATAATGACACTTTCGCGTATCATTGTATCCCGAGAACGTGGTTCTCGCATCTTCCGATCCG
>DATMTC010000035.1:0-4223 GCA_035565115.1 Microbacteriaceae bacterium
CCCCCATCGCAGCGGCGGCCACCACTGCTGATGCGTTCTGTTTCAGCGCTCGAATTCCCACTTCCGTCATGTGCTTCATTGTAGCACTTTGGCCCGGTGCGCAGGCGGCGGCCTACAGGCGGCGGCCTACCCGAAGGTGAATGAGTATGCGTGCACGCCGGGCCCGACTGCCACCTCAAGCGTGCCGGACGCCGACTTCGCCGTCTTCAGCAGCTCGTATGAGCGCGGAGTGCCAGAGACACTGAGCGTCCTGCTGGTGTCGCCGTTCTTGACCGTGACGGTCCCGGATCCGCTGAGCACCATCCGCACCTCGTCTGCCGTGTAGTTCAACCGGATGCGCGCAGCACCGTCCGTCGGCGTCACCGACTGCGTCGCGAGTGTCCAGGCGCCGTCGAGGGCGAAGCTGTTCTTTGCGAGCTTGGCCGGAAAGCTGAACGACGTCGTCTTCGTCGAGTATGCCTGCGAGCCACCGAAGTTCACCTGCTTGGTGGTGCCGAGATAGGTCTCAGGCGTGGTCGAACCAGACTGCGGTGTCGTGTCGGCGACCTCCGTCATCGGCGGCAACGCGGCATCCGGGTTCGCGTCTTTGAGCAGTTGCCGGATGAGCTTCTCCGTCGACGCGTAGTTGCCCTCGCCGAACTGCACGTTGCGAACAACACCCTTCGCGTCGATCAGGTAGTGGGCGGGCCAGTAACGGTTTCGGTAGTTGGTCCAGGTCGAGAGCATGTTGTCGATCGCTACCGGATATGTGATGCCAAGCGCTTTCGCACCCGCCCTGACGTTGCCGACCTCTTTCTCGAACGCATACTCAGGCGAGTGGATGCCGATGACCTGCAGCCCAGCATCCTTGTATGCCTTGTTCCACGCGACCACGTGCGGCACCGACCGCTGGCAGTTGATGCACGAATACGCCCAGAAGTCGATCAAAACGACCTTGCCCTTCTCTTGGGCCAACGAGATCGGCTTGTCGCCTGGCGTGTTGAACCAGGCCTGGATGCCCGTGATGTCAGGGGCCGTTCCGCACGACTCAAGGGTGGTCGCGTCGTTGCTGCACTTCGACAAGTCTTTATTCTGGTCGTTGACGATTCCGCCCAGATTGAGCGCCTTCGTCACCTGCTTCGAACTTGAGAACTGCCCCTGAAGCGCACTCGTGTAATCGGGAACGAGGGTCTGCAGCAGCTGCGGCAGATTGAAGACCAGGCCGAGCGCCAGGACGACCATCAGGATGCCGCCTGTCATGCGGATGCCGCGCTGGTGCTTGCGGAACGAGCGCACACGTTCGGCGACGCGGCGACCGGCAAGCGCGAAGATCAGCAGCGGAATCGCGGCGCCGACAGCGAACGTCAGGGTGAGCACGATCGTCTCGATACCGATGCGCCCGGTCGATCCTGCGACGGTGATTGCTGCGAGAACCGGGCCGGCGCACGGCACGTACACGGCGCCGAGAGCGATGCCGAGGATGAAGCCGCCGCGATCCGTTCCCACATTCTTCTGCGGAATCCACGAGAACGGCTTTTCGAGAATCGACTCGAAGCGCGGCACGATCAGTCCGATGCCGATCAACACAAGCACGACGATGCCCGCATAGCGAAGCACATCCTGCGGCAGGTGCAGCACGGCAAGCAGCAACGAGCCGAGCAGGGTGAAGATGCTGAAGCTCACCACGAGCCCGAGGATCACCTGGTACGGGCGCCAGCGTGACACGCTCGTCGATGCGGCCGGTTGTGCGGGGGTGGCCGGTTGCGCGGGGTCGGCCGGCTGCCCAGGGCCGGCCGGCTGCCCGGGGCTAGCGGACTGCACGCCGCCCGAGAAGAAGATGACGGGCAGCACGGGCAGGATGCACGGGGAGATGCCGGTGATCAAGCCGCCGAGGAAGCCGATGATGGCGAGGGTCAGATACATGCACATAGTTCGGATCGGACACACAGGCCGGATTGGGGCGGCGACCGGTTTCGTCGCATCCGAACCAATTCCAAACCGACTGCGAGTCGACCTCCGAATGACTCGATGAAGGCCGCACAGCGCGTGGCCGAACTGGCCACACAGCCAGAACATCAAAGGAGAAGCTCATGCGAGTCAACAAGCGCAACACCGTCACCGTCCTCAGCATTGCCGCCGTCGCATTGCTCGGGCTCTCAGCCTGCTCGGGCACTGGTAGCACGACCGACAACAGTCCAGCGAAGAAGGAAAGCAAGCCGGCGGCGAGTGCACCGGCCAAGGCGGATCCGGCCGCAGATCTGGTCGGACCCGGCTGCGCGGCATATGCCAAGCAGGTGCCGGATGGGGCGGGTTCGGTTGCCGGCATGTCACAGGATCCCGTGGCGGTCGCAGCATCCAACAACCCGTTGCTGAAGACCCTGGTTGCTGCGGTCTCTGGCAAACTCAACCCAGACGTGAACCTCGTCGACACCCTCGATAGCAGCGAGTTCACAGTGTTCGCGCCGGTCGATGACGCGTTCGCGAAGATCGACCCTGCGACCATCGATACCCTGAAGACCGCGGCGGGAACCGACACGCTCAAGAAGGTGCTCACCTACCACGTGATCTCGGGCCAGCTGGCTCCGGATGCCATCGACGGCACCCACACGACGGTTGAGGGCCAGGATGTCACTGTCACAGGCAGCGGCGACAACATGAAGGTCAACGGTGCAAACGTCATCTGCGGTGGAGTTCACACGGCGAACGCGACCGTCTACCTGATCGACAGCGTGCTGATGCCGCCGGCCAACTGAGTCAGGCATCCTGCGTGGCCAGGATGCCCACGTGCGGTCATTATGAAAAACGGGCGACACGCCGCCGATCTGTATCGGAAGCACGGCGTGTCGCCCGCTTTTCATTGGTAGCGCACGCGGCAGTGCGCGCAGACAGGCACGCGCACGGTCCCAGCGGACGGGCACGCAGACAGGCACGCAGACAGTAGCGCACGCGTGCGGTCCCGGCGGCCAGGCTAAACGGTGAACACGGTGCGACTGCGGTCGGTGCCGACGCTCCAGGCATCCCCGATGTCAGCAAGGCGCACCTCGGTGGCGCGGACTCCTTGATCGTGTCCAACGCATATTCATGGTGATAACAATCGAAATGAACGATCATGGATACATGGACACCCGCCAACTGGAGTACTTCGTCGCCGTCGCAGATGAGCTGAACTTCACCCGCGCATCCGCTCGGCTCTTCGCTGCGCAGTCAACGGTCTCGGCCGGAATACGTTCGCTCGAACACGAACTTTCAGCCGTGCTGTTCGATCGCTCGACCAAGGCCGTGTCGCTGACGGCGGCAGGCGTGGCTCTGCTGCCCGAGGCGCGAGCGGCGATCGAGGCCGCCGATCGGGTCAGGAGTTCAGTGGCGCTCGGGGCTGAAGGCATCCGAGGTCGCCTGCGCATCGGAACCTTCATCGCCCTGGATGCTGTGCGACTTCCGCAGATCCTCGGCACGTTTCATGAACGTCATCCGCTCGTGGACCTTCAGCTGATCGCGCTCCCGACCGGCTCGACCGGGCTTGTCGACGAGGTCAGGCACGGCCGCGCCGACGTGGCATTCACGGGACTTCCGCGGCGCGATCTCGCGGGATTCGACGTGCTCGAGTTGGCCAGTTCGCCCTTCGTGGCGATCGTGCCGTCGAAGCATCCGCTTGCATTGCGGCCGGCGGTGCGACTGAGCGAGCTGGTTGCAGAGCGCTGGATCGACTCGCCAGCAGGCTACGCGGCCCGCGTCGTCTTCGACCGAGTGCTGGCGGATGCTGGGCTCACCCGGGTCATTTCGGCCGAGGTGGGCGATGCGGGCGAGATCCCCAAGCTGGTCGCAGCGGGGCTCGGCATCGCGGTGATTCCGGAGCTGATTTATCGCGCCGGACCCCCGGTGGTAACGCGGCCGATCGTCGATGTCGCCACCCGGCTGACGTTTTCCGCCATCAGCCGGCCGCATCCGACTCCCGCTGCCGCGGCCTTCCTGCAGTTGCTCGGCACCGAATTGGCCGGGGTCGAACTGGCCGAAACGCAGACCTAAGGCTCTTCTCGAGGCGGATCGCCGTGTGACGGCGTGCGCTCAGAATGAAATACGGGCGACACGCCGGCAGTGTGCGCCGAAAGTGCGGCGTGTCGCCCGTTTTTCATAGGGAGCGCACGTTTCGCGAAGCGCGCATGGGCCGAACGCGCGTGACGAGCATCCGGCCACCGGGTGAGTGACGAGCTTGCGGCCACCCGGTGAGTGACGAGCTTGCGGCCGCC
>DATMTC010000036.1:0-1936 GCA_035565115.1 Microbacteriaceae bacterium
CGCCGAGCGCAATGGGACCGCCGTCTTCTACGCGGCATCCACGATCAAACTGGCCGTGATGTTGGCTGTGATGCGAACGGTGGATGCCGGCGGTCTCGAACTCGAGCAGACGCTGGAGTGCCCGGCGCGGTTCGCAAGCGATCCTCGGTTCAGTTCGGCGGCATCCGAATTCTCGCTGGAGCCGCAGGATGCCGATCCGCTCTATCCGGCAGGCGGTCGCATGAGCGTTGCCGAGCTTGTCGGGGCGATGATCTCCCGTTCGTCGAATGAGGCGACCAATGTGCTCGTCGACCGGGTCGGCCTGGCCGCGGTTGCGGACGTTCTGCGCCGCTGCGGTGCGGGGGCGACCCGCATGGAACGCAAGATCGGCGACGTCGCGGCGGCACGGGGCGGTCTGACGAACGAGATCAGTGCACGCGATGCGGCAACGATCATGCGCTGCATCGTCACGGGCAAGTTCACGGCTGCGCCATCCACCGCGCTCATGCGCCGGGTGCTGTCTGCGCAGGAGCTTGTGCGGATCGCGTCGGTCATTCCGAACGGCACGATGTGGGGATCCAAGTCAGGGGACGTGCCAGACATCGAGCACGATGTCGCATTCGTCGGCGATCCAGACGGACAGGGGCCGGTGCGCTATCTGGCCGTCTGCACGCGCGGCTACCAGCCTGAGCAGGGTCGCGAAGTGATCGCAAGCGTGGCAGCTGCCCTGCTCGATCGCGAACCAGGCACAGCATGACGACCGCGCTGATCGCCGATATGGTCGTGCATCGGATCTCGGTGCCGCTCGTGCGACCGTTCGTGACGGCCAGGCGCATCGCGTTCACACACGAAGCGGTCATCGTCGAAGTGCGAGACGCGGATGGCCGCAGCGGCTGGGGTGAGGCACCATGCAGTTGGCGGGTCACTGGCGAAAGTCCGCAGAGCGTTGCAGCAGTTGTGGATGGCCCGCTCGCGGAGGTTGTCATCGGAATGGATGTCGCAGATCTCGCGGCGATCACCGGCGCGGTCTCTGAGGCTGTCGTGCGCAATCCCGCAGCAACCATGGCCGTCGACTGCGCGCTGTACGACCTCGCGGCTCACGTTGCAGGCGTTCCGCTCGCCGCATTCCTTGCAGACGGGCCAGGTGCGCACGCGGAGGGGATCGGTGCGGCACCCATCCTGACCGATATGACGCTGTCGGCGGGGGATCCGCACGAGGTTGCGGCGCTTGCGCTCAATCACCGCGACAACGGGTTCAACACCCTCAAGGTCAAGTGCGGCAGAGGAGGGGACGACAAGCTGCTGCTGCGGGAGGTTCGCGGCGCGGTCGGGGCCGGCGTGACACTGCGTGTCGACGCCAACCAGGGCTGGACTCGAGACCAGGCGATCGACATCATTCGTTGGTGGGAGGACGAAAACATCGGAGTCGAGTTCGTCGAGCAGCCGGTTGCCGCGCGGGCCATCGACGATCTGGCTGCGGTTCGCTCCGCGGTCCAGACCCCGATTCTCGCGGACGAATCCGTGTGGGATCGCTGGGATCTCACCGAAATCATCCGCAGGCAGGCCGCGGACGCTGTGAACATCAAGCTGGCGAAAACGGGTGGCCTTGACGAGGCGAAGCGGATGGCAGCAGACGCTGCAGCAGCAGGCGTCGGCGTGCTGATCGGATCGATGATGGAGAGCACGGTCGGCATCGCCGCCGCCGCAAGTCTCGCGTCAGCGCTCGGCCTGACGGCAGCGCAAGACCTGGATGCCGGGCTGTGGCTGGCATCATCCCCTGTCACAGGCGGCGCCACCTATGACGGCGCGAGCATCACGCTTGCCGAAGCCCCAGGGCTGGGTATCACGGGGCTGGCCCGAACGGGATCGCGCTATCGAGAAGGGCGCTGATTCGATGGTTCATGGCGCGCAGAATGTCGGTATCCGCGCTGATACCGACATTTCGTGCGCCATGAAC
>DATMTC010000037.1:0-14168 GCA_035565115.1 Microbacteriaceae bacterium
AGGTTCGGCCACAGGAAGTCGGCCCATGCCGCGGTGATCGCGAAGACAGACACGACTCCGAGAATCGGCTTCGACATCGGCAACACCACCGAGAAGAACAGCCGGAACGTGCCTGCGCCGTCGGTCTTGGCCGCTTCGAACACTTCGCGGGGCAGGTTGTCGAAGAACCGCATGACCAGCACGACGTTGAACGCGCTTGCCCCTGCAGGCAGCCAGACCGCCCAGAAGGTGTTGATCATCGACGTGCCGATCAGCGGCGGGTGCAGAATCGTGAGGTAGAGCGGCACGAGCAGTACCACCGCAGGAACGAACAGTGTCGCGAGGACGAGCCAGCTGATGATCCTGGCGTAGGCGGGCCGCAGAATCGAAAGCACGAATCCACCCGTTGTGGCAACGATCAGCTGCACGGCCCATTCTCCGGCGGCCATTGCGATGGTGTTGAAGAAATAGTTGCCGATGTGCACGTCGTTCCACGCTTTGGAAATGTTCGACCAGGCCACTCCGTGCGGGAACAAAGCCAACGGAGCGCTCAGCGTGTCCTGCGTCGGTGTGAGTGCCGATTTCAGCAACCACAACAAAGGAACAAGACCGACAAGCACCAACAGAACGAGCATGATCGTATGCAGGCTGTTGGCTGTTACCTTCACACGTCGACGGCGCCAGTCGATTGTCGAGAGAATTCCGCGGTCGGCAGAGCTCTCGCGCGTCGGGCGTGAACGACGGCGAGGCGCCGCTGGTCGCGATGTCCCTTCTGCAAACGGCACGTCCGTGGTCGAGGCAGTTGTTGTCATCAGGTATCACTCCATCGTGCGGTGATCCAGAAGTACACGATCGAGAGGATCGCGAGGAAGACCGCGAGCATCAGGCTGAGCGCTGTCGCCTGGCCGTACGCACCGCCAAGGCTGTTCGTGAATGCGTATTGATAGATCAACAGCAAGATCGTGGTGGTCGAGTTCACCGGGCCGCCTCCCGTGAACAGGTACGGCTGAAGGAAGACCTGCGCTGTCGCAATGATCTGCAAGATCAGGGTGATGAACAGGATGCCGCGCAGCTGTGGCATCGTCACGTGCCAGATCTTGGCCCAGATCGAGGCTCCGTCCACCTCTGCCGCGTCGTAGAGCTCAGGCGAGACCCCCCTCAGGGCGGCGAGATAGATGATGATCGTGCTGCCGGCGCCCGCCCAGGTCGCCTCGAGCACGAGCGAGGGCATGGCGGTCAGCGTGTCTTGGATCCACGGCTGGGCTGGTACACCGACCCAGCCGAGAACCGTGTTGAACACCCCGCTCGGACTCGCGTCGTAAAACACCTTCCACAGCAGCACCGAGACAACGGGAGGAATGACGACCGGCAGGTATGCCAAGACGCTATACACGCCCTTGCGTCGTCTGACTTCGCTCATGATCACTGCCGCGACCAGCGGGATCGGATATCCGAAGAGCAGTGCGAGCGCTGCGAAATAGCCGGTGTTCCTGGCCGCGGTCCAGAACAACGGATCTCGGAACACAGCAACGAAGTTGTCCCACCCGACGAACACGGCAGGGGTCACAAGATTGGTCTTCTGAAAGCTCATGATGATCGATTGCACGATCGGCGACCAGGAGAAGACTCCGAAAACGATGAGCAGCGGCAAGAGAAAGATGAGCGATGTCAGGCCACCGCGCCGCACCCAGGTGATTGGGGTGCGGCGCCTGGCTCGCCCAGGAGAACCCTGGGCGAGCGGCGGTGCAGCTGTTGTCATGACCACTATTTCGCGTCGGCGTCAATCTGGGCTTGGATCTTCGTGTCGACCGCTTTCAGCAGCTGATCGACATCGGCATCCTGTTTTGTCAATACCGCCTGAACGACCGCGTCGAGTGCGCCGTACAGATCCTGCGTGTGTGCCGAGGGCTCTGGCACGATCTTCTGCTCCCAAATGCCGTCGGTGAACGGCTTCACATTCGCGGCGGGAACATTCACATACGGCTTGATCCACTGCTGGTTTTCTTCCCACACCGACTTATCGAACACAGGCAGCGTCGGGGCCCCGACTGCTTGCTTGCCTGCGGCAAGCGCCTTGGCGTTGGCAACAGCGGCTGACTTGTCCACTGTCGGTTGCGTTCGATAGAAGTCGATCCACTTCACTGCAGCGTCGATCTGTTCTTGCGTGTCCTTGACGTTTACAACGTCGACGTTGCCTCCGGAGAGAATGCCGGCGGTTGCGGCCGTGGAATCCATGGGGAATGTGGCGACTCCGTATGTCTTCGGGTCGACGTTGTTTGCTTGCATGAGCGAGCCGACGACATCCGAACCGCTCATGTACATCGCGATCTTTCCGGATGCGAAGCCCTGGTTGATGCCGCTCCAGTCCCACAGAAAGTTGCTGCCCATCGAGTTGTCATCCCACCGCATCTTCTGCAGCCATTGCAGCGCCTGTTTGGTCTGCTGGTTGTCAGTTTTTACGGTCACCTTGCCATCGGATCCGACAGTTTCAAGTCGGCCACCCAGCGCATACGTGTTCGCGGCGAGTTCCCACCCTCCGGTGTTGCCCTTGGTCATTTGCATGTAACCGGCCACCCCTGGCAGCTTCTGGGCGATGATCTTCGCGTCCTGCTGAATCTCCTCCCAGGTCGTGGGTGGCTTGTTCGGGTCTAGGCCCGCCCTGGTGAAGATGTCACGGTTGTACGACAGCGCCATCGCGTATGGGCCCCACGGAACGCCGTAGATTTTGCCGTTGTCGCCTGTCGCGACATCCAGCACGTTCTTGTTCCACTTCTTGGCTGTCGACGTCTTGTTGAACGCGGACGTGATGTCGGCCAATTGTCCGTTGTTCGCCAGGGTCTTCGAGTCGGTGAATGGCACGTTGAACACGTCTGGCAGGGTGCCGCCTGCCAGCTCGGCGGCGAATGTCGTGCCCGTCCACTGGTACTCGATGGCCTTGACCGTGATCTTCGGATACTTCTTCTCGAATTCCTTCACGCGTGTCGACAGCGCCTTCAGGGCGTCAGCTGTCGAGCCTGGCAAGACCGGCGCCACGACCAAGTGAACCGTGCCGTCGTCGCCTGCTGTGTTTCCCGCCGAGCATCCGGTGAGCGCGGCCGCTGAGGTGACGGTGGCGATGGCCAGGGCCACCAATCTGCGGCGCGGTCTCGCGCGCCATGGTGTGTTTGACGATGCTGCATTCGAGGACTTCATTGTCATTTCCTTTCGGTTTTCAGGTGGTGCAGGCGGATGCTGTTGAGAGCCAGACGGTTGTGTCAGGGGGCAGCAAGCCGTTTTCGAGCGGGTTGCTGCTGAGCAGGATGCTGTCGTGCTGTGGAAGTGGGCGTGCGGACTGCGAGAGGTTGCTCACGCACAGAAAGTCATCGCCTCGCGCGAATGCAAGCACATCGGCGTCAGCGTCAGCGTCACACCAGCGGAACCCGGTGTCGCCGAGCGCCACGAGGCGACGACGGATTCGCAACGCCTGGCGATACAGCCAGAGCATCGAGCACGCGTCTGCTTGCTGTGCTTGCACGGTCAGACCCGCCCAATCGGCCGGCTGAGGCAGCCACGGCGGCGCAGTGATGCCTGAGGACGGCTCGCTGAATCCGAATGGAGAGCTGGTGCCGCTCCATGGCAGAGGAACCCGGCATCCGTCTCGCCCTGGGTCCGTTCCACCGGAACGAAAATGCATGGGGTCTTGCAGACGGTCGCGTGGGATGCCCTCCACCTCCGGCAAGCCGAGCTCATCGCCCTGATAGATGTACAGCGATCCAGGCAGCGCCGCGGTCAGCAGAGCCGCTGCTCGTGCACGTCTGGTGCCGACCGAAATGTCGGTGGAGACCCCGTGGCGCTTATTCGCGAACGAGAACGAGGTATCAGAGCGGCCATACCGAGTCACTGCTCGGGTCACATCATGATTCGACAGCACCCAGGTCGAAGGTGCGCCTGCCGGTGCGTGGGCACGAAGAGTCTGGTCGATTGAGGAGCGCAGCTCTCTCGCCCGCCATGGCCGGGCGAGAAAATCAAAATTGAAGGCCGTGTGCAATTCGTCTGGTCGCAGGTAGTTCGCGAAGCGCTCGATGTCTGGCAGCCAGATCTCCCCCACGAGAACCCGCGAGCCCTGGTACCCGTCTGCCACGGCGCGCCACCCGCGGTAGATCTCGTGCAGTTCATCACGGTCCATCGTCGGATGCTGCCCAGGACCCGGTTCTTCAGGCACCTCTGGCAGTGTCGGATCTTTCACCAACAGTGCCGCAGAATCGATCCTGACGCCGGCAACTCCTCTGTCGAACCAAAACCGCAGCACGTCTTCGTGCTCGCGCCGAACATCCGGATGATCCCAGTTCAGGTCGGGTTGCTCGGGAGCGAACAGGTGCAAATACCATTCGCCTGGCGTGCCATCCGCATTTACCGTGCGCGTCCAGGTGTTTCCGGAGAAGTTCGATTCCCAATGCGTCGGCATCTCATCGCCGTCCTTGCCTCCCCCACGACGGAACCAGAACCGGGTGCGTTCCTGTGACCCTTCGCCGGCTGCCAAGGCGGCTTGAAACCATGGGTGTTCGCTCGAGACGTGATTGGGAACGACATCGATGATCGTTCGGATGCCGAGCGCCAACGCGTCAGCGATCAAGGCTTCCGCCTCTGAAAGTGTTCCGAACGCCGGGTGAATCTGCCGGTAGTCGGCGACATCGTATCCACCGTCGGCCAGCGGAGATTTGTACCACGGATTGAACCAGATGGCATCGACGCCGAGTTCTTTGAGGTATCCGAGACGGCTTCGCACGCCGGCGAGATCGCCCGTGCCGTCGCCATTGCCGTCCGCGAAGCTGCGGATGTAGATCTGATAGATCACGGCGGTGCGCCACCACTGGGCGTCATCGGATGACGGTGCCGGATAATTCATGCATCGAAATGTACATATATCGACAGAATGACGCAAGAACTAAACAAACGGCAAGCCACTTGCGCAGGCTTGCTTGCGCTTGCGCTCGACGGTGCCCCGCTACGCGGCGCAGCCTGCTATGTGTGCAATGGTGCCGTCGAGCCTCGCACGACGAGTTCCGGCGAGAACAAGAACTCGTCGGCGCTGGCCGAGTCGCTTGAGATCTGCCTGACCAGCAACTCGATGATCATTCTGCCCATCGGCTCGATCGGCTGTCGCACGGTCGTCAGTGGTGGTTCTGTGCAGTTCATCAGCGCCGAGTCGTCGTAGCCGACGATCGAGATATCGTCTGGCACATGCAAGCCGGCGCGCCGGACCGCCCGAATCGCTCCGAGCGCCATGGGATCGCTTGCGCAGACGATCGCTGTGACGCCGGCAGCAAGCAGCTTCCCTGCGGCCGCTTGCGCCGCCTCGAGCGAATACAGGGAATTGACCACCCGGCCGGGATCGAGCGCCATGCCCCAATCCGCTGCGATCTTCGTGGCCGCCGCCAGTTTGCGCATCGACGGAACGTGGTCGCGAGGGCCGAGCAAGAGGCCGATTCTGGTGTGGCCCAGTTGACGAAGATGACTCATCGCTTGTTCGGTTGCCACCGAGTCGTCGCACGAGACCGTCGCGAACGATAGTTCGTCAACAGGAGCGTTGACCAATACGGTTGGCATCTTCAGTTCGGCCAACCGCCGGTAGTGCTCGTGCGACGCGCCCTCTTGCGCATACGCGCCGCCTACGAATACAACGCCGGAGACCTGCTGCTGCAGCAACAGGTCAACGTAGTCGGACTCGGAGATTCCGCCCGCCGTCTGGGTGCACAGCACCGGCGTGTATCCGCTCTGCGCCATCGCCCCGCCGATCACCTCCGCAAACGCCGGGAAGATGGGGTTCTGCAGCTCAGGTAGCACAAGGCCGACCAGTCTTGCTCGTTCGCCGCGCAGCTTGGTCGGGCGTTCGTATCCCAGCACATCCAATGCGGTCAAAACCGCCTTGCGCGTTGCGTCGGAGACACCAGGTTTCTCATTGAGCACCCTGCTGACGGTTGCTTCGCTGACCCCAACCTTGCGCGCCACCTCGGCCAGACGTTTTGACATGCATCAGAGTATGCAACTACTTGCAAAATTACGCAAGTGATTTGCAAGGCGGGCGGATCGGTGTCCCCGTAGCATGTGATCATGCCGAACAAGGCCCGTGCGCTGCTGCTGGCATGTCACCCTGGACCATCCGCCGTTGTCACCGTTGTTGTGCTCGTGCTCGGCGTCACACTCGGTTACGAGCCGCTTCGGCTGGCCATGCTCGGCGGAGCGGTGCTGACGGGGCAGTTGTCGATCGGATGGTCGAACGATTGGATCGACGCGAAACGTGACACTGCCGTGCATCGCGCCGACAAACCGGTCGCACGCGGCGACCTGGCTCCTGCCACCGTGCGCGCGGCGTCATTCGTCGCAGTTGCGGCCAGCATTGTGCTCTCGCTGTTCCTCGGACCGGTCGCGGCGGCCGCACAGTTGACGGGTGTTGCGGCCGGCTGGGCATACAACGTCGGCTTGAAGAACACGCCATTGTCGGTCGTTCCGTATGTTGTCTGTTTCGGGTTGCTCCCTGCCGTCGCGACGTTCGGGCAGCTTCGCCCGCAGGCGGCGGCACCGTGGGTGCTCGTGGTCGGAGCGTTGCTCGGGATCGCAGCGCACTTCACGAATGTGTTGCCAGACCTCGACGATGACAGGCGCACCGGCATCCGCGGGCTCCCGCACCTGGTCGGTGGGCGCGTTTCAGGCGTGATCGCATTCCTGTGTGTCGCAGCTGCCGGCGTCCTGCTCGCCCTGGGTGTTCTGCACGCTGCCAATCATGTGTCGGATGTCGTCGCCTGGCTCGGCCTCGCAGCCGCGCTGGCCATCGCAGCGGTCGGCACGGCGCTCGTCACGCGGGCCAACACCTCGCGCCTCCTCATGCGACTGGTCATGGCGGGCGCGATCATCGACGTGGTCATGCTCGCTTTCAGCGGTCAGTCGCTGGTCGCGTGAACCGCCTCGGCCTGCACACGTTGCGGATTGCGGATGCCGATGGCAGAGATCACACCGCCGATCACCATCAATACGGCCGTGGCGACCATCGCCCGCTGCATGCCTGAGTGATCCAGCTGACTGCCGACCAGGATGCCTGCGCACGCAACGGTCACGAGCCCCGCGACTCGCGACACCGCGTTGTTCACGGCGGAGGCGATGCCCGCCTCTGCCGGGTTGATCGCGCCAAGGATCGCGGAGGTGAGCGGCGCAACCGTGATCGAAAGCCCAAGCCCGAACAAGATCACTCCAGGCAGCAGTTCGGTCCAATAATTCACCTGCTCCCCCATCATCGTCATGGTGAGAAATCCGATGGCAGCAATGGGAGGGCCAACGGCCATGAACAGACGTGGTCCGTGCTTTCCGGCCAGCGATCCGAACAGACCAGACAGCGCGAGCATGAGCAGTGTGGTCGGGATCATCGACAGCCCCGCGAACGTTGCCGAGAAGCCCGCAACCTGCTGCAGATAGAGCGTCAGGATGAACGGGCCGAGAGACAGCGCTCCGTAGACGACGGCGGTCGCTAAGTTGCCGACCCAGAAATTATGGATGCGGAAGATGTCGAAGCGAAGCATCGGCTGGCTCGCACGGCGTTCGACGACGAAGAATGCGATGAGCGAAGCGACCCCGATGGCGAGGCTCACCCACACGCGAGCGCTCGACCATCCGTATTGCCCTTGCTCGATCAGCGCGAACACGGTTCCGCCAAGGCCGATGGCGCCGAGCACAGCCCCCGCGTAGTCGACTCGCCCGCCTGCCACGCGCTCGTCCTTACCGATGCCGGCCATCAGCCACAGCGTCACGGCAATCGGCAGCACGTTGATCACGAAAACGTAGCGCCACGACAACAGATCAACGAAGACACCGCCCAGGATCGGGCCGGCGATGGCAGCGATTCCCGTCCATGCGGTCCAGCGGCCGATCGCTTTGGCCTGAGCTGGGCCGCTGAACGTCGAGATGATGATGGCGAGCGAACTGGGCACAAGCAGGGCGCCCGAAACGCCCTGGAGCGCGCGGGCGACCACGAGGAAAACACCCGTCGGGGCGACAGCGCAGGCGAGAGACGTGATCCCGAACCCGATCAAGCCTGCACGCAGAATTCTGCGTCGGCCGAACACATCAGACAGCGAACCTGCGACAAGGATGAGTGACCCGAGGGTCACGAGGTAGGCATCCACCACCCACTGCTGCAGTTCGAGTCCACCGCCAAGTTCGCGAGAGATCGCGGGCAGCGCCACGTTGATCACTGAACCGTCAAGGAACGCCACGAGCGAGGCGAGAATGGCGACGAGCAGGACGCGCCGTTGAATGGGAGTCACCTGCACAGTCAACTCGCAGCGGCATTCGATGGCAATCTCGCATTTGACGCTCGTTGGGGTGTCGTGGCCTGGATATCACGGCACCATTCGTATTCTGGAACGGCGTATGACCGGCGGCTGCGGGTCTGCCGAGAATCAATCGACGAATCGAGGTGATGCTGATGCGGCGTCGCACACCATGGATTGCGGTCGTGAGCACCATTGCAGCACTCTTGCTCGGCTTCGCTTGTGCAGCACCGGCACACGCCGACGACTACCCGAGTTGGGACGAAGTGCAAGCGGCGAAGGCGAATGCTGCAGCGAAACAGGCCGAAGTCGACAAGATCACGGCGCTGGTTTCTCAGTTGCAGGACGCGGCGAACGCTGCCGCAGCAGACGAGCTCAAGAAGGCAGCCGAGTACACGATCGCCAAGAACGCGTTGGATGCCGCAACGACGCGAGCGACCAATCTCGACGCCCAGGCGAGCACAGCAGAGGCGCAGGCGGCGGCGGCCAAGAAGCGCTACGGACAACTCGTCTCGCAGCTGTACATGTCTGGCGGCACCGATTACACAACTCAGCTCTTGCTGAGCGGCCCGTCGACAGGCAGCCTGTTGAGCAAACTCGGTGCGATGAGCCAGCTCTCCGACCACAGCGCTCAGCTGCGCGTCACGGCCGAAGCCAAGCAAAACGTGGCCGATGCCGCTGCCAAGCAGGCGACACTCGCCAAGAAGCTGCGCGACCAGTTGGCGACGCAAGCACAGCAGAAACTCGAAGCGGCGCAGGCCGCGCAGCAGGCGGCGGCGGCCGAACTCGCCAAGCAACAGGCCGTGAGTGCCACGCTGTACGCGCAAGCTGCAGCCCTGAACAACACAGAGGCGAGCGTGGAGGCCGCGTACTACGCGGGCAAGGCCGCAGAAGAGGCGGCACAGCAGCACAACGGCGGCTCCGACGGAGACAATATCGACATCGACACGTCAGGGGTCGTGGTCGATCCCGCTGCTGCTCAAGCGTATGCGCGCAGCCAGCTGGCGTCATACGGCTGGGGAGATGATCAGTTCAGCTGCCTTGTCGACCTGTGGAATCACGAGTCTGGTTGGCGGGCGAATGCGTACAACGAGTCAAGCGGTGCATACGGCATCCCTCAGGCGTGGCCAGGTACCAAGATGGCGACCGCGGGCGCTGACTGGCGAACGAACGCACAGACACAGATCAATTGGGGTTTGAATTACATCTCAGGTTCCTACGGTTCGCCGTGTGCCGCGTGGACTTTTGAGATGTCACACGATCCGAATTGGTACTGATCCGATTGGTACCGATCCGAACAACATTCACACGACGTAGGCCGTAGCTGTCCACAGATGGAACAGCGCATACGCTCGGTACGGCGACCACGCGGTTGATGCCAGCTCCGCCTGCTTGGCAGTGATCCCACCGAGCGCCTTGCGAAGCACCAGGTCGCCAGACACGAACGCGTTGCGATCGCCGAGAGCGCGCACGGCCAGATAGTCCGCGCTCCACGGACCGATGCCGGGGAGCGCAAGCAATCGGCGACGCACGTCAGCGTGATCGCCGTCGGGGTCGAGGTGAAGCCCGTCTGCGCACGCTACAGCAAGAGCATGCAGTGTGCGAGACCTGGCGCCGGTCAGTCCGACCGCCTTCTGCAACAGCTCGGGTGTTGCTGCCGCCAGCCGCTCAGGTGTCGGAAAGATCGTGAGTCCCCGCGGCCCTGGAACACCGAACGCCGCGACCAAACGGCCGGCGAACGTGCGGCATGCAGCCAGCGTGACCTGTTGCCCGAGCACCGTTGTTACAGCAGCTTCGAACCCGCTCGGGTAGCCGAGAACCCGCAGCCCGGTGCGGGCGCGAACGAGCGGACCGATGATCGGGTCGGAACGGAAGTGTGCTGAGATAACCGCGGGGTCGACGTCGAGATCGAGCCATCTGCGCACGAGAGATTCTGACCAGGCCACGCGCGTCGCATCCGATTCGACCTCGATGTGGTCGTCATGGAACCGAACGGTGACGGCAACCGGCTCTCCGACCCCGGGTGTTCCTGAGTTCCACAGCACCCTGGTGTGCGATCGTGCATGCACGTCAGTCAGCTCAGCACCTGGGATCGTGTGCGCGGCAAGCGTTGCAAGTGCGGCATCGATCGCATACGGCGGCCGGAATTCCAGAATCACGCGCTCAACGTTAGACCGCACCGCCGACGGTGACTGAAATGCGCTTGGCGGCGTAAGGTCGAAGCGAGACCGGTATTCGCTCAGTATTCGACCAGTATTGCAGAGGGGAAGCTCGATGCCGACAGACCAGTACCACGAGCCGCCACAGGAACTGTCAGCGCAGACTCGCACGTTCGCGAGGATGTGCGCGTCTTTGGCTGAGGAGGCAGAAGCGATCGGCTGGTACGAACAGCGCATATCCGTCGAACCGGACGACATGTCGCGCGCGATCATGATCGACTCCCTTGGCGAGGAGTACAAGCATTTCTGCATGGAGCTCGAGTTTCTCTTTCGCGCAAAGCCGCTCTGGCGTGAGACTGCCCGCGGCATCTTGTTCAAGGATGGCGACATCGTGGCGAACGGTGAGGCGGCTGAGGCCGCTGCAGGCGGCGGCGCAAGCACGGATGCCGGGTCAACCTCAACGGTGGGATCTCTTGGGATCGGAACGCTGAAAGGACAAGGACTGTGAATGCAGGCAACGCGAATCATCTCCTTCGCGCGCACGCGCCGATTTCGGATTCGGCGTGGCAACTTCTCGATGATGAGGCTCGGCAACGCCTGACGGCGGCCCTCGGTGCGCGCAAACTCATCGACTTTGCCGGTCCGCATGGCTGGGACTTCTCAGCTGTTGACCTCGGTCGGGTGAGCAAAGCCGCCGAAGGCTCCGTCGCCGGTGTGACGGCCCTGGCAAGGAGAACACTTCCCGTCATCGAACTGCGAGCACCGTTCACGGTGGCGCGAGCCGAACTCGACGCGCATGAGCGCGGAGCCGTCGATCCCGACCTTGCAGCGCTGGACGCTGCAGCCGCCAGCATTGCCGAGGCGGAAAACGCTGCGGTATTCCACGGTTGGGCACAGCTTGAGACCACCGGAATCTGTGCTGCGTCACCGCATTCCTCGTTGGCGAGCGACTCAGGAGGGTCCAGGTATCCGCAACGGGTGGCGACGGCCGTCGCAACACTCTTGCAATCGGGCATCGAGGGCCCGTATGGCCTGGGGCTCGGTCCAGCAGATTACACGGCAGTCATCGAGTCGAGTGAACACGGCGGGTACCCGTTGCTCGATCACCTGCGGAAGATCCTCGGCGGCCCGATCGTCTGGGTTCCCGGATTGACCGGGGGCGTCGTGCTCAGTATGCGAGGTGGCGATTTCCTCTTCGACTCTGGCGAGGATCTGGTGATCGGATACGATCACCACGACGATCAGAACGTACACCTCTATCTCGAAGAGTCGTTCGCCTTCCGGGTGGCGACGCCCGAGGCCGCCGTGCCACTCACGGCGGCCTGACGGACGTCACGACGCATCAACTGTGCGCGTTTTGCTTCAGCCAGTCGTCGAGGCTGGTCTGGAAGACGACCGCGTCCTCGCCTGGGGCAAGTTCGGTACCGGTGAATACGGCGCCAAAATACGGCGCAGTCTCATCCGTAACCACTTCGCGCGGGTCGTTGTTCGCGGCGAGCACTCGGCTGATCCATTCGTCAAGGCCCAAGCGCTCCGGCCCGGCCACCTCGCGGATACCGTTCAACGGCTTCTCTTCTGCTGCGCGGGCAACTTCAGCAGCCACCTCTGCCGCTGCCGCCGGTTGGAAGGTCGCGGGTGACAACCTGACCGTGTTTCCTTCTGTGGCCGCGTCGGCAATTCCCTTCCCGAACTCGAGGAACTGCGTGGCCCGCACGATGGTGTACGGCAAGCCTGAATCGACGATCAGCTTCTCCTGCGCGACCTTCGCACGCAGGTAGCCGCTTTCCGGAAGTCGCTCAGCGCCAACAATCGACAACGCCACGTGGTGCCCGACGCCGGCAGCCGCTTCGGCCGCGAGCAGGTTGCTTGTCGCAGTCTGAAAGAAGTCCATCACGGCGTCGTCGGCGAACGACGGTGAGTTCGCGACATCCACAACAACATCGGCTCCTTCGAGCACGTCGGCGAGCCCTTCACCGGTGAGCGCGTTCACGCCCGAGCTCGGTGAGGCCGCGATGGCGTCGTGGCCGTGCTCGGATAAGAGTGAGACGACGGTTGAACCGATGAGCCCTGTGCCTCCGATGACGACGATCTTCATAATCTGCCTTTCCTTGAATTGCCAGGCCACTGGTGGCGGCCCTGTCATCAGCTAAGACAGAACAGCTGCTCATTCCGTGACAGGTTCGGTACGCCGATTCCAGTGGGTCAGCTTGTGCGGGTTGACCGTCAGCCACACCGCATAGACGAGTCCGTCCAGTACGTTCAGGCAGGCAATCGCTTCGACGACATCTCCCCGCCGGAACACCAGTGCCGTTTCGCCGTTGACCGACTGTGCCCAGGACTGCAGGCCGCTTTCCGGCCCGAGCAGTCTCAGGGTGTGCAAGGCGACGGATGCCACGCCGAACGTCGGCTCAAGCGGTGCGTCTACGCGACCGTCGCTGTCGACGACCAGAACAGCCTGCGCCGCCAACAGTGCAGCGAGCATCCTCGAATCTCCGACTCTGCATGCGGCGCCGAACCCGCGCACTGTCCGTTCGCGAATGCCGCGCGGGTCATCGAATACCGCCGACACCGACTGGCCTGCGATCCGGCTGGTTGCTGTGCAATTCGGCATCGTCGTGTTCGGCACTCGGCAGCTGGGAAGTATCGACGGGGCCAAGCCTGTCTTCGAAGAAGAACCGCGACAACAGTGCGCGTAGCCGCTGTGTCTGCCGAACGGCACCGCGCTCGTCAGGATGGAGCTTCAGTGGCTGATACTCGGTCACGTCGATGAGGCGCCACCGTTCGTACGCATCGAGCGGCTGATGGATTTCGACGTATTCCCCGCCCGGCATACGCACGATTCTGCCTGTCTCGTAGCCGTGAAGCAGCAGGTCGCGGTCCTTCTTCTCCAGGCCAATGCATACGCGCCGCGTTACGAAGAATGCGAGAGCTGGACCGACAATCACGAGAACCTGGAAGAACCCGATAACGCCTTCAATGCCAAGCCGAAAGTGCGTGGCAACAAGGTCGGTGCTCCCAGCTCCCCACGTCGCAGCATAGAAGGTCATGCCAGCAACGCCGATTCCTGTGCGCGTTGGAGTGTTTCGCGGGCGATCCAAGAGGTGGTGCTCGCGCGTGTCTCCTGCGACCCACGCCTCGATGAACGGATACAACGCGATGATGGCAAAGAATACGCCGACCACGGCCAACGGAACGATGATGGCCAGCGTCCAGGTCCTGTCCAGCCACACGAACTCCCAGCCGGGGGGAACCAGGCGCAGTGCTCCGTCGAGAAACCCGGTGTACCAGTCGGGCTGGCTACCGGCTGACGCGTCGCTCGGCGACGATGGGCCGTACAGCCAGATCGGACTGATGGTCACAAGCGAGGAAACGAGAAAGAGCAGTCCGGTCACGATCAGCATGAGCCCGCCGGCGCGCACCGCCGCGTTCGGGAGCATGGGAACACCGACGACGTTCTGCTCGGTGCGCCCTGGACCAGCGAACTGCGGTGGCTTGTGTGCGTATCCGACGGCAGCGCGAAGCGCGATCAACACGATGAGCACGGCAGGCACGATGACGATGTGGATCGGGTACAGGTGCTCGATGACCTGGCCAGGGAACTCTCCCCCGAAGATGAACGCGCTCAACCAGGTGCCGACGACTGGGATCCCAAGAACGATCCCGTTGAAGATGCGAAGCCCTGTGCCTGCCAGCATGTCGTCTGGCAGCGCGTATCCGCTCCACCCGCCGA
>DATMTC010000038.1:0-15065 GCA_035565115.1 Microbacteriaceae bacterium
GCAGCGTGCTCTGTGTCTGATACCACCTCGATCAGGATCGCGGCCAGGTCGGCGACGAACCGATCCGGGTCAAGCGGAGTTCCTGTGCCGTCTTGAAGCTGTTCGAGCGGCACCAGCCGGCCGGTGAGCCCCTCAACGACAACCTCTGGAATTCCACCGGTGGCAGAGCCGACGACGGGAAGCCCGCACGCCATGGCCTCGAGGTTCACGATGCCGAGTGGCTCGTAGATCGACGGGCAGACAAACACCGTGGCGGCGGTCAGAACCGCTGACAACTCGTTCTGAGGCAGGAGCCTGTCGAGCCACACCACGCCGTCGCGCTCCCCCTGCAGCACCTCGACGCCCGCAGTGACCTCCGCCATGATCGCTGCAGTATCCGGGGCGCCTGCGCAGAGCACGAGTTGCACACCAGGTGGTAACAGGCGGGCGGCGCGCAGCAGGTATGGCAGACCTTTCTGACGGGTGATCCTTCCGACGAATACGATGGTCGGGCGGTCTGGATCGATACCGAGCGACCGCACAAGGTCTGGGTCGTGCAGTGGCTGCCAGCGATCGAGGTCGATGCCGTTGTAGACCACGTGCGTTCGCGACTCGTCGAGTCTCGGATAACTGCGCAGAATATCGCGTCGCATCCCCTCGCTGACGGCGATGACAGCATCCGCGGACTCGAACGCGTCCTTTTCGATCCAGCTCGACACGTTGTATCCGCCGCCGAGCTGTTCTGCCTTCCACGGCCGAAGCGGCTCAAGGCTGTGCGCCGTCACGACGTGCGGAATCTCGTGCAGCAACTTGGCCAGGTGGCCCCCGGCGTTCGCATACCAGGTGTGCGAGTGAACAAGATCGGCGCCCGCCACATCTTGAGCCATCTGCAGGTCGACCCCCAGCGTCGTGATCGAGCCATTCGCACCGGCAAGCTCGGCCGGGACGGAGTACGCCGTTGTGCCATCCTCATCGCGGGGCGCGCCGAAACAACGCACGCGCACGTCCAGGCTCGGACGCAGCGCGCGCACGAGTTCGGCGACGTGAACTCCGGCTCCGCCGTAGATCTCGGGTGGATATTCACGTGTCAAAAGGTCAACTCGCATGTGCTGAACGCTAGTACAGCCGGGTGAGTCCATCTACTGTTGAGCCATGGTAGGCAAGAAGATCTTCGGAATTGTCCTGGCGGGTGGCGAAGGCAAGCGGCTGATGCCTCTGACCGCCGATCGAGCGAAACCGGCAGTTCCGTTCGGCGGCCAATACCGATTGATCGACTTCGCGCTGTCGAATCTGATCAACTCGAACCTGCGCCAGATCGTCGTGCTGACCCAGTACAAGTCGCACAGTCTCGACCGGCACGTCTCGCAGACCTGGCACCTCGACGGATTGCTCGGCGCATACATCGCATCGGTGCCTGCACAGCAGCGCCTTGGCAAGCGCTGGTTCAGCGGATCGGCCGACGCCATCCTGCAGAGCCTGAACCTGCTGCGCGATGAGCAACCGGATATCGTCGCAGTCGTCGGCGCAGACCACGTCTACCGCATGGACTTCTCGCAGATGATCCAAGCCCACATCGACTCCGGCGCCAGCGCAACCGTAGCGGCAATCAGACAGCCCATCTCGCTTGCAGATCAGTTCGGCGTTCTCGAGGTCGATGCAGCGGATCCGACGAAGATCGGGGCATTCCGAGAAAAACCGAGCGACCCGGTCGGGCTCCCCGATTCTCCTGGCGAGGTGCTCGCGTCGATGGGCAACTACGTTTTCAACGCAGACGCTCTGATCGATGCTGTGAACCGCGACGGTGAACGGCCGGGGTCGAACCACGACATGGGTGGCGACATCATCCCCGACTTCGTGGCGCGCGGTGAAGCCGGCGTGTACGACTTCCAGCGCAACGACGTGCCAGGTTCAACCGAGCGAGACCGGTACTACTGGCGTGACGTCGGAACACTCGATTCGTTCTTCGAAGCGCATCAAGACCTGATTTCAACCTTGCCGGTTTTCAACCTGTACAACCGGGAATGGCCGATTTTCAGCCAACAGTTGAACTCGCCACCGGCCAAGCTTGTGCGCGACGGCCGCGGCGCGCTTGGCACCACGATCGATTCGATCGTGTCCCTCGGCTCCGTGATCTCGGGTGCGCACCTGGAACGAAGCGTGCTCGGACCGTGGGCGAAAGTCGAATCGGGCGCGCAGGTGATCGACTCTGTGCTCTTCGACCGTGCCGTCATCCATCCGGATGCGTTCGTCGGCCGGGCTATCCTTGACAAGGATGTCGTCGTCGAGTCCGGAGCGCGGATCGGAGCCGACCCCGACCGTGACAGGGCGCGAGGCTTCACCGTGACCGAGTCAGGAATCACCGTTGTCGGCAAGGGAGTTCACGTCGTTCCATGAGCGCAGCCCGTTTTCTCGTTGTCCTTGACGCCGATTCGACACTCATTCACAACGAGGTGATCGAGCTGTTTGCGGAACACGCAGGTTCTCTCGAACTCGTGGCAGACATCACACTTCGCGCCATGAACGGCGAACTCGACTTCGCACAGAGCCTCAATGCCCGGGTGGCGACGCTCGCGGGGCTAGCCGATTCGGCGTTCGACGCAGTCGCCGATCGCATCCGGGTCACGGACGGTGCGCAGGAGCTTGTCGACACCGTGCACGCGGCAGGAGGTGCAGTCGGCGTGGTCTCCGGTGGTTTTCACGAGATCCTCGACGATCTCGGCGAACGGCTGGGTCTGGACTTCTGGCGGGCAAATCGGTTGGAAGTGGCAGACGGAACCATCACGGGCCGTGTCACGGGCGACATCGTTGACGCCGCGGCTAAGGCGGATGCGCTGCTCGCCTGGGCGGCGCAAACCGGAATACCGGCAGAGCGCAGCATCGCGGTGGGCGACGGGGCCAACGACCTGCAGATGATGGCGGTAGCCGGGCTGTCCGTGGCATTCAACGCAAAGGAACCGGTGCGGGGCGCCGCCGACATCATCATCGACAGGCAGGATCTCAGCCTATTGCTTCCCCTGCTGGGGCTGCGCGGCTGAACAGCGTCAGCCCTTGCCGTCAGTGGCCCATGCCGAGGCCTCCGTCAACCGGGATCACGGCACCCGAGATGTACGCTGCATCATCCGAGGCGAGCCAGACAACGGATTTCGCCACCTCGGCTGCCTGGCCGTATCGGCCGGCAGGAATGCTCTTCTTGTACTCGGCCTGCTGCGCCTCAGGCAGCTCGGCCGTCATGTCTGTTTCGATGAAGCCTGGAGCGACCACGTTCGCCGTGATGCCGCGGCCGCCGAGTTCGCGCGTGATCGAGCGCGCCATGCCGACCAGACCGCTCTTCGACGCCGCGTAATTCACCTGACCGGCAGATCCGTACAACCCGACAACACTCGAGATCAGCACAACGCGCCCAAATCGGGCCTTCAGCATCCCCTTCGATGCACGCTTGACGACCCTGAACGCGCCGCCGAGGTTCGTGTCGACCACATCGTCGAAGTCCTCTGCGCTCATGCGCATCAGCAACGTGTCACGGGTGATGCCTGCGTTCGCGACCACCACCTCGACCGGGCCCAGCTGCTGTTCGACCTCGGTGAACGCCGCGTCGACTGACGCGGCATCCGTCACATCGGCCAGCACAGAGAGCGTGCCTGCTGGGCCGGCGCCGCTGCGGGCCGTCACCGCGACCCGGTGCCCGGCCGAGACGAACTCCTGCGCGATGGCATAGCCGATTCCGCGGTTTCCGCCGGTCACGAGCACGGTGCGTGTTGTCATCGAAGACATCCATTCTTGAGATTCGGTTCCTGGGATACGGTGCAAAGTCATGTCGGCCATCAGTTTATGGGGTGCCGAAAGTCGTAGGCTGGGGTTAACGGTTCAACCTCGGATCGTGCGATCCACGAACACTCATGAAACAACAATCCATCACCTCACTGCCCCAGGCTCCCGATGCGGAGCGGCACAGCCGAATGATCAAATACTCGGTTGCGATGGGCATTCGTGTGCTCTGCCTGGTGTCCATACTGTTCGTCCACGGCTGGTGGATCATCATTCCAGCGCTCGGCGCGGTGTTCCTGCCGTACTTCGCGGTGGTGCTCGCAAACGTGGGAACAGGAGAACGTGGTGCGCCAGTGCTGCGGCCAGGCAACATTTTGCCGGTCAGGCCGCAAGAGTCGCGTGGCGCCCAGGATGAGAACGCAAGGGCCGATCAATCATCGGAGTCGCACGGGTGATCTCCCTCGACGGCGACCTCGAGCAGCACACCTGTTCCCGCGCCGGTTGTCTCGAACACGCGACCTGGCGCCTTGAGTGGCGCAATCCGAAGATCCACGCCGCCGATCGGGTGAAGGTGTGGCTGGCATGCGATGAGCACGTGGACTTTCTGCGCGAATTTCTAGCAGCTCGAGATTTCCCGCTCAGCGTTGTTGCCATCCGTTCGGAGGCGGCACAGTGAACACGGTGAACAACACGGTGAACAACACGGTGAAACGGTGGCGGTTCGCGTTCTCGCGTCGCTGGCTGGGCTACCTTGCATTCGCCGTTGCGTTCGCGATCGCATGCGGATGCCTGTCCGCGTGGCAACTGGCGCGCAGCAAGGAGGCAGCCGCCGCGAACGCGATCATCTCGAAGAACTTTCATGCCCAGCCTGTTCCGCTCGATCAGGCGCTGCCTGACCTTCACGCGTTCAAGGCGGGCCAGAAGTGGATGCGGGTCGAGATGAGTGGCAGATATGTTCAGAGCGACCAGCTGCTCGTCCGCAATCGCGCAACGGACAGCGGTCCGGGATTCGAGGTCTTGACCCCGTTGAAGCTGTCAGACGGATCGCTGTTCATCGTCGACCGCGGATGGGTTCCTGTTGGCAACAGCGGAAACGTCCCTGAGTCCGTACCACCGGCATCCGCCGGCCAGGTCACGGTCGTCGTGCGACTGAAGCCGAGCGAGCCGCGACTGCCAGGACAGAGCCGCACAGGCGATCAGGTGCCAACGGTTGAGCTGCCTGACATCGCCGCAGGACTTGACACACCAACGTATACGGGCGCATACGGCGTGCTCGACACGCAAACTCCGGCTCCTGTGCACCGGCTCACCCCTGTCGTCACCAGCGCGCCAGTGCAGGACGAGGGGCTGCACTGGTCGTACATGATCCAGTGGATCATCTTCGCGTTGATCGGATTCTTCGGTCTCGGCTACGCGATCCGGCAGGAGTACAAACACCGCAACGAGGATGACCCGGCCCAGCAGGCACGGGAGAAGGAACGTGAGCGTCGTCGCGCTGTGCGCCCGAAGTCCGATGCGCAGGTTGAGGACGAGTTGCTCGATCACGCGCCGCGCTGAACACGCGGCATTGGACGGGCGTTATGCCAGCGCGATCAAATCCGCGTATTCCTTGTTCCAGTGGTCTTCGACACCGTCAGGCAGTATGAGCACTCGCTCCGGGTTCAACGCTTCGACAGCGCCAGGGTCGTGACTGACGAGCACGACAGCGCCCTCGTAGTGAGCGAGCGCGTCGAGGATCTCTTCGCGACTGGCCGGATCGAGGTTGTTCGTCGGCTCGTCGAGCAACAGCACGTTCGCGCCTGAGACGACGATCATCGCCAACGCAAGCCTGGTCTTCTCGCCTCCGGAGAGCACGCCAGCGAGCTTGTATGAGTCGTCACCGGTGAACAGGAACGATCCGAGCACGCGCCGCGCTTCGGTCTCTGTGATGTGCGGTGAAGACGAAACCATGTTCTCGAGCACGCTGCGCCCGACATCGATCGTCTCGTGCTCCTGCGCGTAGTAGCCGATCCGGAGTCCGTGGCCCGGCTCGACAATGCCGGTGTCCGGATTGTCGACGCCGCCCAGGATGCGAAGCAGAGTCGTCTTTCCTGCACCGTTCAGGCCGATGACAACCACCTTGGAACCCCGGTCGATGGCCAGGTCGACCGCGGTGAAGATTTCCAAGGACCCGTAGCTTTTGCTCAGGTCGCTGGCCATCAGCGGGGTGCGGCCGCACGGCGCAGGCGTCGGGAACCGCAGCTTAGCGACCCGGTCGGCGGTGCGAACGTCATCGAGGCCCGCGAGCAGCTTCTCAGCGCGCGCAACCATCTGGTGTGCTGCAGCGGCTTTCGTCGCCTTCGCTCCGAACTTGGCGGCCTGCAGTTGCAGCGCTCCAGCCTTCTTCTCGGCGTTCGCCCGCTCCTTTTTGCGGCGTTCCTCATCAGCGGCACGCTGCCGCTGGTAGTTCTTCCAGCCCATGTTGTACGTGTCGATCGACTGCCGATTCGCGTCAAGATAGAACACTCGATTGACGGTTTCGCCGATCAATTCGACATCGTGGCTGATCACGATGAAGCCGCCGTTGTAGTTGCGCAGGAATTCGCGCAGCCACACGACAGAGTCCGCGTCAAGGTGGTTGGTCGGCTCATCGAGGATCATCGTCTGGGCATCGGAGAACAGGATGCGTGCGAGCTCGATGCGTCGGCGCTGTCCCCCGGAGAGCGTCTTCAATTGCTGGTCGAGGATGCGGTCTGGCAGGTTCAGGTTGCTGGCGATCGACGCGGCTTCGGCTTCCGCTGCATACCCGCCGAGCACGTGGAACCGCTCCTCGAGCCTGCTGTAGGTCTTCATCGCCGCTTCACTGATCGCGGTGTCGTCGCTGGCCATGTCGAGCGTCGCCGTGTGCATGCCGAGCGCAACAGAGCCGAGCCCACGAGCATCCAGGATGCGCGTGCGCGCCAGATCGTCTGGGTTGCCGCTACGCGGGTCCTGAGGCAGATAACCGATCTGGCCCGTGCGGTCGACGGTGCCGGAGGTGGCCAGGGTTTCCCCTGCCAACACCTTGGTCAGAGTGGTTTTGCCCGCGCCGTTCCTGCCGACGAGACCGATCTTGTCGCCTGCGGCGACGCGAAAGCTGACGTCGGCCATCAGCACGCGTGCTCCCACGCGTATCTCGAGGTCGTGCACGGCAAGCACAGGTGTAGTCCAGTTCTGGAATAAGTGAAAGCAGGAAAGGTGTCAGATGGCGAAGCCGAGCGCGCGCATCATGTCGCGCCCGTCGTCTGTGATCTTCTCGGGGCCCCACGGCGGCATCCACACCCAGTTGATCCTGAATGCTTCTACAACGCCGTCGAGCGCTTCTGCCGTCTGCTCTTCGAGCACATCGGTCAGTGGGCAGCCTGCGCTTGTGAGCGTCATCGAGATCACGAGCGCATCGTTCTCGTCGTCCCAGCCAAGGTCATAGATCAGGCCGAGATCGACGACGTTGACCCCGAGCTCGGGGTCCATGACCTCTTTCAGTGCCTCTTCGATCTCATCGAAGCGGGCTGGAGCCAGTGTTGAGACCATGCTTCTAGCTTACGCTCGCCTGGGGATCGAGGAAGCGGTCGTACCCTTCATCCTCGAGCCGGTCGGCCAGTTCTGGCCCGCCTTCTTCTGCGACCCGGCCGGCGACGAACACGTGCACGAAGTCGGGCTTGATGTATCGCAGGATGCGCGTGTAGTGCGTGATCAGCAGGATGCCGAGATCGGTCGCGTCGTGAGCGCGGTTGACGCCCTCCGCCACGATCTTGAGCGCGTCGACGTCGAGACCTGAGTCCGTCTCGTCGAGCACGGCGAACTGCGGCTTCAGCAGTTCGAGCTGCAGAATCTCGTTGCGCTTCTTCTCCCCGCCAGAGAAGCCCTCGTTCACGTTGCGCTCGGCGAATGACTTGTCCATGCGCAACCGGCCCATGGACTCGCGCACATCCTTCATCCAGGTGCGGATGGCAGGCGCCTCACCGTCGATCGCGGTCTTGGCCGTGCGCAGGAAGTTCGAGTTCGTGACACCCGGAATTTCGACCGGGTACTGCATGGCGAGGAAAAGGCCCGCACGCGCCCGCTGGTCGACGGTCATCGTCAGAACGTCGTCGCCGTCCAGGGTGATCGTGCCCTGCGTCACTGCGTACTTCGGGTGCCCGGCGATCGTGTACGCCAATGTCGACTTGCCCGATCCGTTCGGGCCCATCACGGCGTGGATCTCGCCCGTGCGGATGGTCAGGTCGACGCCGCGCAGGATCTCCTTGACGCCCTGATCGGTCTCGACTGTGACGTGGAGATCGCGAATTTCAAGAACAGACATGACTTTAGAATTCTTTCGTTTTTGTCGGGTCGATGTAGATATCACCGTCAACGATTTCGAGTTCGTAGACGGGAACGGGTTCGTATGCCGGCAGGTTGAGCGGCTCGCCCGTCACGAGTGAGAACTGCGAGCCATGGGCCCAGCACTCGAGGGTTTTGTCTTCGACGAAACCCTCAGACAGCGAAATCTCGCCGTGCGTGCAGGTGTCGCCAATGGCGTGGAACTCGCCTTCCGAGTCCTTCACAAGTGCGATCGGGATGCCGTCGATGACGACTCTCCTCGGCTGGTTCTCGCCGAGTTCGGCTGCCGCGCAGACTCGCGTGCCCATTATTCGCCGGCCCCCGCGTCGAACCGTTCGCCGGCCAGCTCCGCCTCGATGGCGTGCCTAAGGTGCTCTTCGAGTGCAGGTGAGCCGATCCGCTGCACGATGTCGACGAGGAACCCGCGCACGACCAGACGGCGTGCTTCTTCCTCCTCGATGCCACGCGACTGCAGATAGAACAACTGCTCATCGTCGAACCGGCCTGTGGCACTCGCGTGTCCTGCGCCGAGGATGTCCCCTGTCTCGATTTCGAGGTTCGGCACCGAGTCTGCTCGGGTTCCATCGCTGAGCACGAGGTTGCGGTTCTGTTCGTAGCTGTCTGTGCCCGCGGCATCCGGTCCGATGAGCACGTCGCCGATCCACACGGTGTGTGCGCCATCGCCCTGCAGCGCACCCTTGTAATTGACCCGGCTGCGCGCGTGGGCGGCTTCGTGGTACACGTACACCTGGTGCTCGAGATGCTGACCCGCATCGGCGAAGTACACGCCGAGCATCTCGGTGTCAGAACCGGTTCCGCTCAGCTTCGTGGTCGGATTGAGTCGCACAATTCCGCCACCGAGTGACACAACGGCGTGCTTGAGCCGTGCGTCACGCTCGACCACCGCGAAATGGCTTGCAAGGTGCGCTGATTCGTCTGCCCATTCCTGCACAGAGACCACCGTGACGTTTGCGGATTCGCCGACGCGGATTTCCACGTTCTCGGTGAGCCTGGTGTCTCCTGTGTTGCGCAAGATCACCGTTGCGGTGGTGAACGGTTTGATGTCGAGGACCGTGTGCGCAGCACGCGGGGCGTTGCCGAGCGCCGAACGGTGCAGCGTCACCTCCTTGGGCTCTTCGCCGGAGACCGAAACGACGAGTGCACGTTCGAACGAACTCCAGGCGTTGGCTGATGCACGCTCTTCTGGCGCGCCGACCGATCCGATTCGAGCGTCGGAACGGTCGACCCATTCTGCACTCACTCCATCGGCGTCTGTGAGGTCGTACTCGTACGTCGAGCCGTCGAGGGATCCGCTGAGCAGATCGGCGATGTGCGCGATCGGCGTGAGCTTCCACACGGCCTCTCGGCCGGTGACGGCAGGAAAGTCGTCGACGTTGGTCGATGTGAAGCGTAGCGAGCGCGTTTGGACGGGCACGAGGCCCCATCCACCATCAGAGTGCTTCTTCAGGCCGTGCTGGGCCTGCGTCGCGTCGGTCGTTACAGTCGGGGTGGCTGCATTGGTCATTTAACCGACGGATCCTTCCATGCCCATCTCGATGAGCTTGTTGAGTTCGAGAGCGTATTCCATCGGAAGCTCGCGGGCGATCGGCTCGATGAAGCCGCGGACGATCATCGCCATCGCTTCGTCTTCTGGCATGCCGCGGCTCATCAGATAGAACAGCTGTTCCTCGCTGACCTTCGAGACAGTCGCTTCGTGTCCGAGTTGAACATCGTCGACGCGGATGTCGATCGAGGGATATGTGTCTGATCGGGAGATCGTGTCGACGAGCAACGCGTCACAGCGCACCGTGTTCGCGGCATGGTGAGCTGTCGCATCCACCCGCACCTCGCCTCGGTAACCGGCCCGGCCTCCGCCTCGTGCGATCGACTTGGAGACGATCGAAGACTGCGTGTACGGCGCCATGTGGATCATCTTCGCGCCGGCATCCTGGTGCTGGCCAGGACCGGCGAACGCAACGGACAGGGTTTCACCCTTTGCGTGCTCGCCGACCAAATAGATCGACGGGTACTTCATGGTGACCTTGGAGCCGATGTTGCCGTCAACCCATTCCATGGTCGCGCCTTCGTGCGCCATGGCCCGCTTGGTGACCAGGTTGTACACGTTGTTCGACCAGTTCTGGATCGTCGTGTAACGGACGCGTGCGTTCTTCTTGACGACGATCTCGACCACGGCCGAGTGCAACGAGTCCGACGTGTAGATCGGGGCCGTGCAGCCCTCGATGTAGTGCACGTAGCTGCCCTCGTCAGCGATGATCAGGGTGCGTTCGAACTGACCCATGTTCTCGGTGTTGATGCGGAAGTACGCCTGCAACGGGATTTCGACGTGCACGCCTGGCGGAACGTAGACGAACGAGCCACCAGACCATGCAGCAGTGTTTAATGCTGCGAACTTGTTGTCGCCTGCAGGGATGATCGTGCCGAAGTACTCTTCGAAGTACTCTGGGTGCTCGCGAAGCGCCGTGTCGGTGTCCGTGAAGATCACGCCCTGAGACTCCAGGTCTTCTCGAATCTGGTGGTACACGACCTCCGACTCATACTGAGCAGTCACACCGGCGACCAGGCGCGAACGCTCCGCCTCGGGGATGCCGAGCTTCTCGTAGGTGTTCTTGATGTCTTCAGGCAGGTCTTCCCAGGTCTGGGCCTGCTTTTCCGTCGACCGCACGAAGTACTTGATGTTGTCGAAGTCGATTTCGGACAGGTCGGCGCCCCACGACGGCATGGGTTTGCGCTCGAACAACTGCAGCGCCTTCAAGCGCCGCTTCTTCATCCACTCCGGCTCATTCTTCAAGCGCGAGATGTCTTCGACCACCTCTGGCGAGATTCCGCGGCGCGCTGAAGCGCCTGCGGCATCGGAGTCGGCCCAGCCGAACTCGTATTGCCCCAGGGAATCCAATTCGGGTCGGTCGATCAGAACATCGGACATATTTACCTCGTTTCCTACCACCAGTAACCGGATATCATTCCGGCTCATTCCCCATGATGCGCGGCATAACGCATAGCAACATGAGTGCAGATTGTGCGGATGGCTGGTGTGCGAACCTTAACGATCAAGGACATCGGCTGCGTTGCCCCGGCCGCACCTCGTAGCGGAGATGTCGGCGCGCGCACCCAGGCGCGCTTCTTGAACTGCTGACGATTCTACAGGGTGATCCTGGGATTCACAGGGGTGAATTGTTCGGGTGTCGCCTTCGAGGCGTCTCGGGTGTGCACGCTCGGGAACAAACCGGGGTTGACATCGAGCAGAACACGCAGTGCGCCGACCCACACGAGCGCTGCGAAGACAAGGTGCAGGGCGACGAGCGCCTCTGGCAGCCCGGTGAGAGACTGCACAACACCGATGATGGCCTGAACGACGACGACGGCGATGAACGCGATCGTCCTGCGCCTGGCCAGTGGCAGCTCGGATTTGTGCAACACAACGGCAAGCGTGACCGCGAGCGCAAGCGTCAGCGTTCCGAGCACGGCGTGCACGATCGTGATGTCGGCCCAGACGAAGGTCATCCTCGGCACGTCGGCAGAGTCGCCAGAGTGCGGGCCTGAGCCGGAGACGAGCGTTCCAACCGTGATCAGGATGATCGTGCACGCGACGAGCAGATAGCTGAGGACGCGTGCGGCCTTCGTCGGTTGGCTGTGACGCGCCGGCAACTCGTGAACGCGATGCCAGGTCAAGGCGGTTGTTGTCAGCAGCGCCATGGCCGCCAGAAAGTGGAACGCGACGATGTAGGCGTTGAGCGACGTGAGCACGGTGACTCCGCCGATGAGCGCGTTTGCCACGACGAGCCAGAACTGCGACCATGCTAGGCGCGTGATGGTGCGGTTGCGCGGCTTCTGCAGCCGAGCAGCCACGATCACCCACGCGACAGCGACGCACAGAACGCCCGTCAGCATCCGGTTGCTGAACTCGATGACGGCGTGGATGCCAAGAGCGGGTGTTGGCGTCAACGATGTCGTCTCGCAGGCAGGCCAGGTCGGGCAGCCGAGACCAGAACCTGTGACCCGCACGACTCCCCCGCCGAGGACGATCAAAATGCTGACGATGAGAGCGGCAGTGGTGGCCCAGCGCAGCGAACGCGGGCTCAGGGTATAGCGGCGCGCCAGTAGTTCTAGAGGGGTGATGGGCACCCTCCTATGGTATCCGCCCAATCTCGGGCGGCCAGCCATCCTTGGGTTCTCTGGTGTCCGTGGCGAGCAGGCTGGCGTGCCACCCGTCTTTCCGTTCCCCTCTGAACACGATTCCGGCTCGCGCCGTTCCTTCGAACTGAAAGCCGGTTCTGCGCGCAACGCGGGCGGACGCGTCATTGCCGATGACCGCCTCCCAGCGGATCCGGATCAGCGCGCGCCCTTCCGGCTCGAATGCATGGTCGACCACCGCGTTGATCGCCTCGGTGATCAGGCCGCGTCCGCGCTGTTCAGCGGCGATCCAAAACCCGATGACGGCGGAGTGAACAGGCTCGAACTGCAGCTCGACGACACCGATCAGCGGGGCGTCTGGTTCGAGCCTGAGCGCCCATTCGGCTCGCGTGCCGTTCGTTCGGCCCTCTGGCACGAACGTGTTCACGAAGTACTCGGCGTGCGCGCGTTCGTATGGTTCCGGTAGCGGAATCCAGCGCAGGATTTCTCGGTCTGAACAGTATGTGAAGAGCGCATCTATGTCGCGCGCGTCAGGCTCGCTGAGCGTGAGGTGTTCTGAGCGCAACAGTGCGGGCATGCTCTCAGAGTAGAGCGCGAAGCCGTCGTGTTTGCTGCGACTATTTGCTCGCCGTCAAAACGGCAGAAGAGGATCGATCGCCACCGCGAGGAACAGCAGGCTCAGGTAGGTGATCGAGCCGTGGAAGACGCGCATCGGAGACACCGTCTCGTGCCGGATCGCGAGGCTGTACAACCGGTGCGTCTCGTACACGAACCAGCCGCCTGCGCCCACTGCTGCCAGTGAATACACGATCCCCATGTGCGCGACGGGAATCAGCAGAAGCGAACAGGTGACGGTCGCCCAGGCATACAGGATCACCTGCAGCCCGACGACTGCACGGCCGCGAACAACAGCAAGCATCGGAACGCCAACGGCTTTGTAATCGTCGCGGTATTTCATCGAAAGCGGCCAGTAGTGCGGAGGTGTCCACAGGAACACGACGCCGAACAGGATGAACGGTGCCCAGTCGAGCGACCCGGTGACCGCCGCCCAGCCGATGAGCACGGGGAAGCATCCCGCAATGCCGCCCCAGATGATGTTCTGTGAGGTTCGGCGCTTCAACCAGAGGGTGTAAACGAACACGTAAAAACAGATTGCGGCGACAGACAGCGCTGCTGCAAGCCAGTTCGTTGTGAAGTACAACCACACGGTCGACACGATGGCGAGAACCCAGGCGAAGACATACGCCTGTCGTGGCGTCAGGTCGCCCGTGACAAGCGGCCGATTCTTCGTGCGCAACATGATCTTGTCGATATCGCGGTCGATGTAGCAGTTGAATGCGGAAGCACTGCCAGCACTGAGGGCTCCGCCGATCACGGTTGCAAGCACGAGCAACAGATTCGGCAGCCCATGCTGCGCGAGAATCATGACAGGCACCGTGGTGACAAGCAGTAACTCCATCACGCGAGGTTTGGTCAGCGAGACGTATGCCGCGACCGTGCGCCGAAGGCCCGGCCGCTTGTCGTTCGGACGTCTGGTGGCGATGCGCTCGCCTACGACAGTGTCCATTGCTCCTCGTGATGCTCGGTTGTCGTCATCGATTCTACGTGACGACCGATCGCGGCGGGCCGTCACACTCGTTTCGGGAACACGCGGCCGGTGCCCCTTGTTCCCTATACTGAAAGCCTCAACGGGGCGGGTCAGCACCGGCTTGACCCCTAACGCTTTAGAAGGGTCAATTTCAAGTGGCAGCACTCCAGTGGGATCCCATCGACAACAGGGCCGTCGACACCGCACGCATCCTCGCGGCGGATTCAGTTGAGAAGGTCGGAAATGGGCATCCTGGCACTGCCATGAGCCTCGCTCCGCTCGCGTACCTCTTGTTTCAGAAGGTCATGCGACGCGACCCGAGCGACCAGCACTGGTTGGGCCGCGATCGATTCGTACTCTCGTGCGGCCACAGCTCCCTGACCCAGTACATCCAGCTGTATTTCGGCGGGTACGGGCTCGAGTTGAAAGATCTCGAGGCGTTGCGCACCTGGGGTTCGCTGACTCCTGGCCACCCGGAGTACGGTCACACGGACGGCATCGAGATCACCACCGGCCCGCTCGGCCAGGGCCTGTCATCCGCCGTTGGTTTCGCATATGCGAGCCGATTCGAACGCGGCCTGTTCGACCCAGACGCCGATGCAGGAACGAGCCCGTTCGATCACCACGTCTACGTGATCGCCAGTGACGGTGACCTAGAAGAGGGCATCACGAGCGAAGCGTCTTCGCTTGCAGGCCACCAAGAGCTCGGCAATCTGATCGTCTTCTACGACAGCAACCAGATCTCCATCGAGGACGACACCGACATTGCGTTCACCGAGGACGTGAAGGCGCGCTACGAGGCGTACCACTGGCACGTGCAGACCGTGGACTGGAAGAAGACCGGGCAGTACATCGAAGACGTGCACGAGTTGTTCGACGCGATCGAGGCGGCAAAGGCGGTCACTGACAAGCCTTCGCTGATCATTCTGAAGACGATCATCGGCTGGCCGAGCCCGAAGAAGCAGAACTCGGGCAAGATCCACGGCTCGGCCCTCGGTGCTGACGAACTCGCCGCGGTGAAGGAGGTGCTCGGCTTCGACCCGGCTGAGTCGTTCGTGGTCGCAGACGAGGTGATCGAGCACACCCGCAAGGCTGTTGATCGCGGTGCAGAACAGCGTGCGGAGTGGACGAAGTCGTTCGACGCATGGGCGCAGGCGAACCCGGAGCGCAAGCAACTGCTCGACAGGCTGCTCACCGGTGAACTGCCGGCCGAGGCCGAGGGCGTGCTTCCCGTGTTCGA
>DATMTC010000039.1:0-1764 GCA_035565115.1 Microbacteriaceae bacterium
GGCTTTGCTCGAGGCGATGGCGGAGGGACAGGTCACGGTGGAGGGCCAGTCGTTCGCCCTCCCTGCACCGTTCCACGTCATCGCAACCTCGAACCCCATCGAATTCGAAGGCACATACGCGCTCCCAGAAGCGCAGCTCGACCGGTTCATGGTGCGCCTGGCCGTCGGATACCCGAACGACGAGGGGGAGCGGCGTATTCTCACCAACCGGCTTGCACGAGCGCACGAGGTCGCCACCGTTGACCCGGTTGTCGACGCGGCGACACTCCGCAGCATGCAGCATGGCATCGAGACAGTGCACGTCGACGCCGACATCGTCGGGTACTGCGTTGATCTCGCGAAGGCGACCAGATCGAACTCATATGTGCAGGTCGGGGCATCTCCGCGCGGTTCCCAAGCACTGCTGCTCGTTGCGCGTGCGCGCGCCGTCATGGCGGGCCGAGACTTCGTCACACCTGAAGATGTCAAGAAGGTGGCAGTTTCCGTTCTTGCGCACCGGCTATCGCTGACCACACAAGCCTGGGCCAACGGCATCCAGGCCACTCACGTTGTGGCAGGCATCGTGGACCAGGTGGCCGGTCCTCCCGCCGTTGGAATCTCGCCAGAGCGCATTCCGGCGCCGTGAGCACCACCGAGAATCCGGCACCTGAGCACGATGTGGCAAACTACGGCGTGGCGAACCACGGCGCGCCAAACCAGGGCGCGGCAGCCTGGCTGCCCGGCTGGACACTGTCCGGTGCGATTCCAGCAGCCGCCGTTGTTGCTGTCGTTTTCAGTGCCGCCGGCCTGGTATTTTCCCGCGTCGACATCGTGCTCATCGCGCTGCCGCTCATCGTGTGCGTCGCGCTCGCCTGGGAACGGCGGCCACAGGCGGATGCGCCAAGTTCGATCACCGCGGAGGTGCACGGCGGCGACGGGAAGGAAGGCGGCCAGGAAGCGGGCCAGCACCCGGGGATGCTGCGATACACCATCGACATTGAAACGCCAGACGCGGCCGAAAGCGTGCAAGTCAGGCTGGCCACGCTGTCAGGTGCCGGTTCGGAGTACACGATCACGAGCGCGACAGCATCCGCGATTTCGGGACGAGTGCCGATCATCCACTCCGGGCCGCAGGAACTGCTCAGCGCGCAATACCGGCTGATCGGTCACGATGGAGCGTTCTTCAGTTCGATCAGCCGGCTGTTTCCTGTGCGTCGCACGGTTGCGCCGTCGTTCAGTCCGATCGACAGCTTGCCGTTGCCGCCGGTGCTGCACGGACTCACAGGAACGCATAACTCCTCCCGGCCAGGCGACGGGGGAGAGTTTCGCGACATCCACCCGTTCACCCCTGGCGATCGCCTGCGCCGAATCGATTGGAAGGCGACGGCAAGGCGAGCGCAGACGCCGGGGGAGTTGTACGTGCGCAGGACGACGGCGACGGCTGAGGCGACCGTGCTGCTCGTTGTCGACAGTCGAGACGACGTCGGCGAGAACGTCGCGTCGTGGAGTACTGGGTCGTGGGGGAATGCGTCGTCGGCGCTGCGTGGCGAAACGTCGATGGATATCGCACGAAGCGCAGCGTCGTCGATCGCCGCGGGCTACATCAGGGCTGGAGACCGCGTTGGTTTTCAGGACCTCGCATCGAGCGCACGAGTGATTCAGCACGGCGGGGGAAGCCGCCACCTCGCGCGGGTGCTCAGGGCAATCGAGCTGACCGGGCCATCCGGTCCTCCGCTGTACAGGGTTCGGGCACCGATGGTGGTGCCCGGGGCACTGATCTACGTT
>DATMTC010000040.1:0-10747 GCA_035565115.1 Microbacteriaceae bacterium
GTCGCATCCTCGGCTCCTGCACCCGCGGCGAAGATCACTTCGGCCAGCCGCATGGTCAGATCGAGCACAGCCCGAATGCGCGTCGGGTCATCGGCAGTCGCCGGCGCAGAGTCTGTCATTGTCCAGGTGCTTGCGTGCGCAGGCCGTCGAGTGCAACCGCGAGCACGTCGTCGGCGAGGGTTGCGGCATCCACCTGCCCGCCAGGCCGGTACCACTCGACAATCGAATTGATCATGCCGAACAGCAGTCGCGCCACGATTCCAGGCTCGATGTCGCTGCGCAGTGAACCCTCGTCGCGCGCCTCGACGACGAGGGATGCGACGGCGCGGTCGAACGCGCGACGACGAGCCAGGGCGCGCCGTTCGACATCCGTGTTGCCACGCACGCGAAGCAGCAGGGTGACGGAAGGCAGCTTGTCGACGAGCACCGTGACGGCGCCACGCAGCACTGCTGCAAGGCGATCGGATGCCGATCCGGATGCTGCAGTGTCAGCGGCGGCAAGCACATTCTCGAGTGCTGTCAGTGCCTCGTCGAGGGCCAGCTCGAGGATGTCTTCCTTCGCGGCGAAGTGGTGGTAGATCGCGGATTTGGACAGCCCGAGACGCTCGGCAAGCACCCCCATCGACGTCGCGTCGTATCCGTATTCATTGAACGCGTCGACCGCGACGTCCAGCACGGCGCGCTGGTCATAGCCTGGACGGCCGCGCCTGGTGTCAGTTGTCTCGCTCATGTCGATTCAGTCTCCCACGCGCGGTGCCGACGACGGCCGATTTCGGGCCTCGATACGCGGCTCGCTGCGCGAGCAGCTACTCGACCACCGAAATCGGCGGTGAGCCTCTTCAAAAATCTTTTCGCCGAAACTGTCGAAATCCGGTCGACGGTGACGACCTTGATGTGAATTCGCTCTTCACGTCGCACTTCGCCGTATCCCCGCTTTTCGTCAATAAAATCACCAACAACAAAGGAGAAGACTCATGAAGTACCTGATTCTGATGCAGGTCGACCCCGCGGTGCTCGAGGCACTGACCCCTGAACAACAGGAGGCGATCGGCTCCGGCCACCAAGCCTTCATCGAGCAGACGACGGCCTCTGGTGAGATGCTCAGCACCCATGCGCTCGGTGACCCAAGTCAGTCGACGACGGTGCGCGGAACCGGAGGCAAACCCGAGGTAATCGACGGCCCGTTCGCTGAGACGAAAGAGTTCATGGGCGGTTACTACCTGATCGACGTCGAATCGAAGGAGCGTGCCATCGAGCTCGCACAACTGATTCCTGATGCCGGCATCGAGGGACTTGCGCTCGAGATCCGGCCGGTGATGTTCTCCGCAGGGGCGAACATGTGACGGATGACGCCATGCCAGATGACCTGCTGCGCACGCTGGTGCCGCAGGTCATCGGCGCGCTGATGCGTCGCTATGGCGCCGATCAATTCGACTTGTGCGAGGACGCCGTTCAAGAGGCGCTGCTCGCCGCGCACGAGCAGTGGTCGACGCGCGGATATCCAGATGATCCGGGGGCGTGGCTGGTGACGGTGGCCGGGCGCCGGTACGTCGACCGCATCCGAAGCGACAAGCGGCGGCGCGATCGCGAAATGACACACGTGAGCCTGGCGCATCCGTTGGCACAGCAGGCTGCGTTGGCCGCTCCTTTGGTCACTGACGACAGCGTGCAGATCATGAGGCTGTGCTGTCATCCAGCGCTGAAGCCATCCGCTCAGATTGCGTTGACCCTCCGCGCCGTCGCGGGTCTGACGACGGCGCAGATCGCTCACGCATACCTGCTTCCCGAGGCCACGGTTGCTGCGCGGATCACCCGCGCCAAAGCGCGCATCCGTGAGGCCGGAGCTGTGTTTCCGGCGCCGACAAGTGCCGAAGACCGGATCACTCCGGTGCTGACCGTTCTCTACCTGATGTTCAATGAGGGGCACACGGCCAGCACCGGTGACTCGGTTCACGACGTCAAGCTCAGCAACGAGGCGATCAGGCTCGCCAGGCTCGTTTGCGCTGAACTTCCCGAGCACGCCGAAGCGGCCGGTCTGCTGGCGCTCATGCTGCTCACGGATGCCCGACGAGCAGCCAGAACGTCACCGAGCGGTGCGCTGATCCCGCTCGACGAGCAGGACAGGTCGCTATGGAATCGGACCGCCATCGATGAAGGAGTGGCGATACTCGAGCGCACGCTCCCTGGGCGTGAACCCAGCCCGTATCTGCTGCAGGCCAGCATCGCGGCGCTGCACGACGAGGCGCCGAGCACGGCTGAGACCGACTGGCCGCAGATTCTGATCCTGTATCGGTTGCTTGAGCGCGAGACGGGCAATCCGGTGGTCACACTGAACCGGGCCGTCGCCGAGGCGATGGTGCACGGACCGGCCGCCGGTCTTGCGATCATCGAGCGGCTGTCCGCGGGTCAGCTGCCTGCTGACCTGCATCGGCTCATTGCGGTGCGCGCCCATCTGCTCGAGCTGGCTGGCGATCGCCAGGCGGCGCTCCAGGCATACCGGTCTGCTGCGCGGGCGACGGCATCCATTCCCGAGCGTGACTACCTGCTGCGTCGGGCGCGTGCGCTGGGTGGGGGGTGACGGCGCAAACGAAAGCGGAGGGACGAAGCAGCGCTCCGTCCCTCCGCTGCGCCGTTACGATCAGCCGGCGGTTACCGCGAGCGAATCGAACTGGTTGATCGCGGACTGCGACACATCATGCGAGGTGGAGAAGATCCCGGCATCCTGCGTCCCGGCGGCCGAATCGAGCGTCACTGGCGAGCCGATCGCAACGTAGTTCGCGCCGTCGTACGAGTACGAGGCGGTGTACGACGTGCCAGAACGCGACAGCTGCACCCAGATCGGGCGGTAGATGTCGACATTCGCGCGGGCGTCGGTGTCGAGGTAACCGTCTCCGTTCGCATCCCACTCGAACACCACGCCGTTGCGGGCGGTCACGGCGACTACGGCGTAGCCGGCTGACGCGCCGCTCTTCGTGATGTCATTGCGCACCATGACCCCGGACTTCGCCCAGGCGTTCGCGTCGTTCACGGAGACAACGCGAGCAGACACACTCGCGGCATCGCCGAACGAACCCGCGCGATAGATGGAGCCGAACTGGTCATCGCGCTGACCGCCTGAACCCCAGACATCCGCACCGGCCGCCGCGATTCCGAACGCCCCGCCATCCTGCCTGAACACCGAGCTGACCGCTGACGACCCAGCCGTGCCGAAGTCGGAACTCACCGGGGCATCCGTCGGGCATCCGCTGAAGCCGAACTGGTTCGCGTTCAGCGACGTGCGGTACTCAGGGGCGACGCCTGATGCGCAGATCACCTCTTGTGCACCTGCAGGCCACGCAGCGCCGTTCACCTTCACGTTGTTGATCAGCTTGTTGTTGTGCGCGGCAGCGTTCGGGGCGGATGCTCCACCGCCGTTGTACCAGTTGTTCTGGATCACGTTGTCGCTCGTGTTGTTCCGCAGGCTGTAGGCGTTCGTGAACACGAACCCGCCGCCTTGCACCACGTTGTTCTCGTACGTCATCGAGCGTGAACCCTCATCCAGGTAGAGGCCGACGCCCGAGATGTTGAACAGGTAGTTCTTGTCGACGACCGTCCCTGGACTTGCAGACAGGTTGTACACGGAACCACCGTCGGCGAACCGCGCCTTCGTGTTGTGCACGAGGTTGCCTTCGATGCGGTTGTCCTTCAGCGTCGTCGGCGTCGTGTACTTCGTGTTCCAGTTGTAGTAGCCCCGGTCGACGTAGTCGTTCGAGCCGCCGGCATCGTTGATGCCCCAGCCGTAGCCGGTGTCGATGCCGTCATACGGAACGTTCGAGACCTCGTTGTGCAGGATGCGCGCGTTGGTCACATACGTGCTCAGGATGCCGCTGTTGTCCTTGTAATCGACGGAAACCCGGTCGACTGTGTTGTTCTCGATCAGGATGTTCTGGTTGGTCATCCGCGGATCGCTCGGATGATGTGCGTCCGGGAGCACTCCACCGACGGCGATGCCGTGGCCGCTGTCTTCCATGAACCGGTTGCCGACGACGTTGATGTCGCTGGCACCGAGGCCGACACCCGTGACTGTCGCGTTCGCGTCGTTCCCGATGCCGAGCGCTGACTGGCCCAGATTGGTGAACGTGTTGCCGGTGAACGAGATGCGGCTCGCAGCCGACACCTGCACAGCAGCCGGTTCCTGGAACCAGCTCGTGCGTGCGCGTTCGAACATTTCACAACCGCGGGAGCAACTGGTGAATGCATCGGCGGGCCGGTAGTCGTACGCGCCCTTGATGAACAGGCCGTTCTGCTGGTCGGCGTATCCGTCGGTCGACGGTCCGAGCCATGAAGTGCCGGAGAACTGAATTCCGCTGAACGCCAGTCCGGTGACCGGGTTGTCGTACGTGCCGCCGATGCTGATCAACGACTGCAACTGAGGTAGCTCGATGTCGAGCTTATTCGGGTCCACCCCTTCGGCAGGCTTGTAGTACAGCTTGCCTGCGCTCGGATCGATGTACCACTGGCCCACCTGAGTGAGGAAGCTCAGCGAGTTGTCCAGGTACCAGCTCGGACCGGCCAGGAACGAGTTCTGAACGGTGTCCCATCCCCAGGTGTTGTTATCCCACGCTGGCTGAGCCATCGTGATCTCAGACTCGCTGATGCTCTGCACTGGCGAGTAACGGTTGGTGAAGTCGCCCAATGACTCGAACTCGATGCGCCCCTGGTCCGGCAGTGTCGCCAGATAGGCGAGCGCAGGGTTATTGATGGTGAGCCCCGTCGCCGTCGGCGTCACATCCGCATTGTTCAGCCGAATGGATGCGCGCGGCGCGATCACGCCGTTGACATAGAGCTGGCGGGTGTCGAGACCTGCAGGACTGTTCGCCACCCAGACGCCGTCGCCGACATCTGACTGCGACCAGCCGGTGACTTGCGACGCGCCGGTAATGATCGGATGGGCGTCCGCGGCAGCCGTCCAGGAGATGGTGTGGTCGCCTCCGTCGCTCTCGGCGTCGAACCTCAGCGGCTCGGAGAGGCGGTATGTGCCGTCGGCGAGCTGTACGGTCACATCGCCTCGTTTGGCGGCAGGCTGCACGACGTGTTGAGCGCGCTCAAGCGTGCACGGCATCGATTCACTGCAATGCCCGGCGTCCTTGCCATTCGGAGCGACGTAATAGGTTGTCGCCGGATCGGCGTGCGCGCTCTGGGGTGCGCCAAGGGGGATGAGCGCCGATGCGATGACGATGCCGGCGCCGAGCAACGCAAGCGCTGTCGACCTGCGGGCGCTGGACCGTTTGTTCGATCTGGGCCGGTTGGCCGATCGCCACGATTCTGACGTCAATGTCATGTTGGATCGCTTCCTGTCAGGGGACGGGTCGGTGTCCCGACAGTAGAAGTATCATACGTATGATGTTTCGGCAAGAGTCGGCAACAAATTTTGCCTGACATTGAATGGATGCTTGGTATACGTCATACGTATGCTCTATAGTCGGCTCGACAATGCAGCTCGACAAGACAAGGACATCTCATGGTCGGAATCCACAAAGTGGTGCGTTCACGCCGTCGTATGGCGCTCAGCGGTGTCGCTCTCGGCGCCGCGACGGTGCTGCTGGCGCTCGCGGGTTGCAGCTCTGGGGCGAGCACATCCAACGGTTCATATGGCTTTCCAGAAGCAAAACAAGACACATCGTCGACGATCACGGTCTGGGTCGATGCGGATCGCCAAGCCGCAGCGAAGGCGTTCCAGAAGGCAAACCCGAACACCAAGATCAAGGTGGTCAGCTACGACGGGTCGGCGAACGGTTCGAACTCGTTCCGCACAAAGATGCAGCTGTTCGACCGCTCAGGGAGCGGCTGGCCAGACGTTGTCTTCTCGAGTCAGAACAATGACGCGGCGTGGGCAAGCCAGAAGAGCGGCGGAAAACAGGCTTTCGCCGCCGTGCTTGACAAGGGGCTTGTGCCGCAGAAGACGCTCGACGGATTTGCGCAGGGTTCGCTGAACCCGTGCACCGTGGATGGCCAGGTCTACTGCCTGCGTAACGATCTGGCACAGGCCGTGCTGTGGTACGACAAGTCGCTCATGACGCAGTTCGGTTACTCCGTGCCGACCACCTGGGAAGAGTACCAAGCGCTCGGCGAGAAGGTCGCCGCTGAGCATCCCGGCTACATCGTCGGCACGTCCGGCGACGCGTGGACGCCCGAGGTGTTCATGTGGGCGAGCAAGTGCCAGGCGAACGACGTCACAGGTCCGAAGGCCGTCACGGTGAAGACGGACACCACCGAATGCAAGCGGGCAGGCGCGATGCTCGACACGCTTCGTGAGAACGGGACCGTCCCGGTCGTCAGCGTGTTCACGCCCGAGTTTGTCAAGAAATACTCTGGCAAGGTTTTGATGATGCCGGGTCCGGCGTGGTACGCGGGCGCCATCTTCAACAACCCGCAGTCACTCAACGTGCCTGCTGGGCAGCTCGGTGTTGCTGCACCGCTGCCGTGGAAGGGCGAAAAGGCGGTCACGGGCAATGTCGGCGGAGGAACCTGGTTCATCTCGAGCCACTCCAAGAACCTCAAAGCGGCCGAGAAGTTCGTGCAATTCGTCACGACAGCAGACGACTACCAGGTGGATGTCGCACCCGGCTACCCTGCGTACGCCGCTGCTGCCAAAAAATGGATCGCCAAGCAGGAGTCGAGCAAGTACTTCGCCACATCGCTTGACCCGATCGTGACCGCTGCGTCCCAGGTGTGGGACGGGTGGGGCTACGGCATCTTCAGCCAGGAAGCGGTCTGGGCCAAGACCATGACCCCGGCGATCACCGGCGGCAAGTCGATCGTCGACCTGCTCCCCACCTGGCAGACAGCGATCGAGAACCAGGCCAAGGTCGACGGATACAAGGTGAACTGATATGACTCTCGCTCCTTCGAGCGACGTGCTGACCGCCGGTGCCTCCGCGCGCCGGCGGTCAGCGCGGCGTAAGTCAGTGCGGCGTTCAGATCGTCCGCCTGGGCGCACACCCATCGGCTACCTGTTCGTGTCTGGATACACTCTGCTTGCTTTGGCGTTCGGCATCGTTCCTGCGTTGTACGCGTTGCTGCTCGCATTCACGAACGTGGACGGCGGCTTCGCCGGGATCGACAACTTCGTCAAAGTCGTCGGTGACTTTCGGTTCTGGCCGGCGGTGCTGCACGTCACGATCTACCTGATTATCTGGCTGATCGGACTCGTGATTTTCGTGGTTGCGCTCGCTCTGATGGTTCACGCGATTCGGGTTCGCTGGGCAAGCACCACGTTGCGCTTCATCTACTACCTGCCAGGGGCGCTCGCCGGAGCATCCAGCGTTCTGCTCTGGTTGTTCGTGCTCGACCCGACGGCGAGCCCGGTCAGCGGCTTGCTGCAGTTGATGGGGCTGAACAGCTTCGTGCAGGTCATCCAGCCGGGAAATCTGCCCGCGATCTTCGCGATCATCGCGTTCTGGACCGGGGCAGGCGGCTGGATTGTCATCATGTATGGCGCGTTGAACAACGTGAGCATCGACGTGATCGAGGCCGCGCGCATTGACGGAGCGAACGCATTCCAGATCGCCATGCGCATCGAGCTTCCGATGCTTCGCAAGTGGATCGCATACATGGGCGTCATGTCGCTCGCGGCGGGCACTCAGTTATTCGTCGAACCGCAACTGCTCAGCCAGGCGAGCAATGCCGTGGTGCCGAACGACTACTCCCTCAACCAACTGGCATATCAGTACGCATTCCAGCAGAACGACTTCAACGGCGCTGCCGCGATCTCGCTGATCCTGCTGGTGGTGGCCCTGTTGCTGTCCTGGATCTTCGTATCCCGCGGCGGCCTGTTCGAAAAGGATTGACATGACAGCCATCGCACACGACCGCAGACGCGGCCCCAGTCTTCGCGGGTGGAGTGGACGCTCGCTCGCCGGCGTCATCCTCGTCGTCTTCGTGCTGTTCTTCGCAATCCCGATCGTGTGGCTGCTGTTCGCTGTGACGAAGTCCTCGCACGCCTTGATCGTGACGAATCCGTTCTCCCCGGGCTCGTGGGCAGACTTCGCCGCGAACTGGAACCAGTTGTTCGGATTCCAGGATGGCGCCGTCACCATGTGGATCGGAAACTCGGCGCTCTATGCGCTCGGCGCGCTTGCGATCACACTGCTTGTCAGCATCCCGGCCGGGTATGCACTTGCGCTCACCGAGTTCAGGCTGAGGAAAGCGCTGCTCGTGATGACGCTCGTCGTCATGCTCATCCCGAGCACGGCGCTCGTGCTTCCGGTGTTCCTCGAGCTCAACAGCGTCGGCCTGATCGGCAGCCCGCTTTCTGTGATCCTGCCGATGTCGTTCTTCCCGTTCGGGGTGTACCTGACATACATCTATTTCTCGACGAGCATCCCGCGCGATCTTCTGGCTGCTGCGCGAATCGACGGATGCACCGAGGTGCAGGTTTTCGCGCGGGTCGCGTTGCCGCTTGCCGCGCCGATCGTCGCACTTGTCGCGTTCTTCAGTTTCGTGCAGAACTGGAACAACTTCTTCCTGCCGTTCATCATGCTGCCCTCGAGCGACGGCTATCCCATCCAGGTCGGATTGACGTCGCTGCTTGCTGCGACCCCAGCTTTCAACCCGAGCTCGGCAGGCGCCGATTCCGTGCAGCTGCCGACGCTTGCGCTGGCCACGATCGTGTCGATCCTGCCGGTGCTTATCGTGTTCTTGTTCTCTCAGCGCTTTCTGGTGTCTGGAATGACGGCTGGAGGAACGAAGGAATGACCGTGAATGGACCGCGTAACACCGAGGAGAGCACCAGATGAAGATCACCGGTTATCGCAGCCTGAGCACCGTTCATGACTGGGGCAGAATCACCGGTGACGTCAACGGCGTTCAAACGAGCAACTTCACACCTGTGCCCGTGCTCATCATTGAGACAGACAGCGGAATCGAGGGAGTCGGCCTCGGCGCCCATTTTGACGTTGCTCGGGTGTTCCCGGCGATCGAGGGCGAGGATCCGCGATCGGTTGTTGCGCTTTACGACAGGATGCTGGACTGGGTGTTCAAGGCAGGCCACTCCGGCGCGACGTTCGGCTCGATCGGCGCAATCGACATGGCGCTCTGGGATATCAAGGCGAAAGCCGCGGATGAACCGCTGTGGCGCATGCTCGGGGCACGGGAGCGTTTCGTACCCGGGTATGCCTCAGGGCTTGAGTACGGTCTGGATGATGACGCGCTGGTCTCGCTTTATAGCGACTTCGCCGATCGAGGATTCAAGGCCGGCAAGCTCAAGGGTGGCCGTGACATCGACCGGGATCTTCCGCGTCTCGAGATCATGCGCGACGGTCTGAGCCGCAACTCGCGGCATCCGGCGATCATGTTCGACGTGAACGAGTCATGGAACCAGGCTCAGGCCGTGCGCTACGTCACCGCCATCGAGGAACGACTCGACCTGACCTGGGTGGAAGAGCCGCTGAGGCGATGGGATGCCGCAGGCATGGCTGCGCTGCGCGGCAAGATCCGTGCAGCTGTAGCAAGCGGGGAGAACCTGACCGGCCTCGAGCAGTTTCGCCCGCTGCTGGACGCAGGCGCGCTCGACATCGTGCAGGTCGGGAACGTGTGGGGGATCACACACTTCTTGCGGGTTGCGACCTTGGCACACGGCCACGACCTGCCGGTGAGTCCGGTGGCGTACAACGCGAACCCGATCGCGCACGCGGCGGCCGCCGTGCCGAACCTGCTCTCGCACGAGGTGCAGGACCTGCACTTTCCGCTCGGGCTCAGCGTCGATCAGGAGTTCGAGGACGGAGGCATCGTGCTCGGAGATCGTGCCGGGATCGGCATCATCGTCGACGAGTCCAAGCTCTCGGCCGCAGTGCCTGCCGCACCTGCGGCATCCGGCCCGCACATCCGCCCGTCCCGTGCCGGGCTCAGGCTCGTCGCCGAGCCAGACGTCATCGATACGCCGTTGCCCAGAACGCCGAAAACTGGGGGAGACGCATCATGACCGGGGAACCGGAACGGCACGCGCTCGTTGTTGGAGTTCGCCCGGACAAACGCGAGGAGTATTTGCTCTTGCATCGCGCGGTCTGGCCAGGCGTTGAGCAGAAGCTGCTCGATTGCAATGTGCGCAACTACAGCATCTACGCCTTTGGTGACGTCTTGTTCGCGTACTACGAGTACGTCGGCGAAGACCACTCTGCTGACATGCAGAAGATCGCCGAGGACCCCGTATCTCAGGAGTGGTGGACCCACACGGATCCGTGCCAGGTGCGCGTGGCCGACGAAATCGACGCCGGCTCACTGTGGCAGCCCATTGAGGAAGTCTGGCACCTGAGCGGCGACGCCGGCGATTGACCGCTACTCGCTCTTCTTGCTCTTGCCGTTGCTGCGCGTGCGTGGTGCATGATCTGGCAGTCTGCGGCGCTCCCATGAGACAGTGATGTGGTCGTTCATCGACTTCTCTGCTGCCGTCGGATCGTTCCGCCTGATCGCCTCGACAATCGCTGAGTGTTCGTCGAGGGTGAGGGCGACAGCATCCGGTGGGTTCATGCCCTGGTACCTGCTTGATTCGACGGCACGCTTGTACAGGTGCTTTGCGATGTTCTCGGCAAGCCGATTACCGGAGATCTCCATGAGTGCGTAGTGGAACACGACGTCGGCCTGGCGGAACGAATCGGTCTCAGACTCGCTCTCACGCATGGCGGTGAGCGCGTTCTCGAGGCGGCGCAGCTCGTCCGCCGTGTGTGACCCGGCGACGGCGCGCGCCATGACGGCCTCCAGGCTGGCGCGA
>DATMTC010000041.1:0-1969 GCA_035565115.1 Microbacteriaceae bacterium
CGGCGGCTGGTTGCCGGCATCATGGACGGCGCTTTCAAGGGATGATGTTCGTGGTGAGCTCGAGTCAACGAATCGGACGAAACGGAAAGGATGAGGCATGGCTGCAACGCTTCGTGATGTCGCCCAGCTGGCCGGCGTCTCATTCCGCACCGTCTCCAATGTCATCAACGGGTACCAGTACATCAGCGATTCGACTCGCGCGAAGGTGGAGGCCGCGATCGCCGAGCTCGGCTATCAGCCGAACTACTCGGCGCGCAGCCTACGGCTCGGCCGCAGCAACCTCCTCGGGCTGGCTGTACCGACGCTGTTTCAGGGCTACTACGCGGAACTTGCATCCGAGATCATCGACCAAGCACGCGAACGCGGCTACACCGTGCTCACCGAACAGACCAACAGCACGCGCGAGCTCGAGATCGACGCTCTGCGAGGCGCTCGACGGCAGATGACAGACGGCCTTCTGCTCAATCCGCTCGCTCTCAACGCGGATGACGCGGCGTTGCTCACGACCGAGCGCCCGGTTGTGCTGCTGGGCGACACCGTCTTCTCGAGCACGATCGACCACGTGACCATCAAGAATGTTGAAGCGGCGGCATCCGCTGTCGAACTTCTCATCAAGCTCGGTCATCGGCGCATCGCGATCATCGGTGTGGATGCTGGCGCTCGCGTTGTTGGCACCTCGGCACTTCGGATGGCGGGCTATCATCGCGCCCTGGCAGACAACGGCATCGAGCGTGACAAGGCCCTCGAACTCACGGTCGGCACCTGGGGGCGAGAAGACGGCGCTGCCGCTGTGCGGCACCTGCTGCAGCAAAAGATCGAGTTCGATGCTGTGTTCGCGTTGACCGACATTCTTGCGATCGGTGCGATGCACGAATTGCAGTCGGCAGGCATCCGCGTGCCCGCCGACGTCTCTGTGCTCGGGTTCGACGATCTCGTCGAGAGTCGTTACACGGTGCCTGAGCTCAGCACCGTTGGGGGCGGGCGACGGTTGATCGCCCAGGCCGCCGTGCGCACACTCATCGATCGCATCGAGAATCCGCAAGCCCCGCCGGTCTTTCACGAGGTCGACTTCACCATTATCGAGCGCAAATCGACACGACGCCGGCCGTGATCCCAACGATCCAGTAGGCGTACTTTGCGCATTTTGTGCCGTTTTTCGCGGCGACCACCGCACCACATATCAGAGGAGAGCTGTGTCACACCCCATCAACCCTGTACTCGCCGGATTCTTTCCCGATCCATCTGTGTGCAGGGTCGGTGAGCGTTATTACCTCGCCAATTCCACATTTGAATACTTTCCTGGACTGCCGATCCACGTCAGCGACGACCTTGTTTCTTGGACGCCACTGGGTTCGGCGATCACGGATGTCGACGCGTTTGATTACGCACGCCTTGGCGATTCGAAGGGTGTGTACGCTCCGAGCATCCGCTTTCATGACGGGGTTTTCTACATCGCCTGCGCGCTCGTCGACGACGGCGTGGAATCCGGGTTCATCATCACAGCAACCGATCCAGCCGGGCCATGGTCGAAACCGGTCTGGGTGCGCGAGGCGCGCGGATTCGACCCGTCACTGTTCTTTCACGAAGGACGCGCATACTGGTGTGCCGCCAGAACCGTGCAGCCGGGCGAGTATTTCGGGCAGACCGAGGTGTGGATGCGAGAGATCGATCCGATCAGCGGCGAATTTGTCGGGGACGAAACCGTCATCTGGGATTCGGCGCTGCGTGGTGCAATCTGGAGCGAGGCACCGCACATCTTCGAGCGTGACGGCTGGTTCTACCTGTTGACGGCGGAAGCGGGCACATTCCGCGACCACGCCGTTGTGATCGGGCGGTCCCGGTCGATCACTGGACCGTACGAGAACTGCCCGCGGAACCCGATCTTCAGTCATCGGCATCTCGGAACGGCGTATCCGGTGCAGAACGTCGGACACGCCGACTTCGTCGAGCGGCCAGACGGCACCTGGTC
>DATMTC010000042.1:0-7890 GCA_035565115.1 Microbacteriaceae bacterium
GTTGCCAGAGTTGAGCAGTGTCACACAACCGGAGTCGATCGCAGGATCGCCGTGCGGCACAACCAAACCTCCAAACCAACTACCAACTACCAACCCAGGAGCAGCGTGGAGTCCGAGAATAGCCAGGCGGCGCAGGTCGCCAAACCCGGCGATGGGAACAAGCGGCCACTTCCTCCCGTCGTGCGGCTTGTGCCCGGGTTGGCACTTGTCGCGGCGATAGCGGCGGTCGCGACCTTCCTCGGGTCGTTGCTCCCTGTAATCGGCGGCCCGGTGTTCGGCATCGTCATCGGCGCGATTCTGGCCATCTTCATCCGCTCGGGCACGGTCGTCGAGGCCGGCGCGAAGTTCGCGAGCAAACGGGTGCTGCAGGCCAGCATCGTCGTGCTTGGCACCGGGTTGTCGCTCACTCAGGTGGTCTCGGTCGGGGTCGCATCGCTTCCGGTGATGCTCGGCACCTTGATCGTGGCCCTCGCCGGTGCGTGGTTCATCGGCAGGCTGCTCAAGATTGACGGCGACACCCGCACGCTCATCGGAGTCGGCACGGGCATCTGCGGCGCATCCGCCATCGCTGCGACCACGGCCGTGATCGACGCGGCAGAGGCGAAGGTCGCGTATGCCATCGGAACGATCTTCACGTTCAACGTGGCAGCCGTGTTGCTGTTCCCGACGATCGGGCACCTGCTTGACCTCTCGCAGCACGCGTTCGGCCTGTGGGCAGGCACCGCGATCAACGACACGTCGTCAGTGGTCGCCGCAGCGTACACATACGGCACCGCCGCCGGCGCATTCGCCGTCGTCGTCAAGCTGACGCGCACACTCATGATCATTCCGATCTCGCTCGGCCTGGCGGTCATCACGGCGCGCAAAGAGATTGCGGCCGGCTCGACCGCTCGGCGTCGAGTATCGTGGCGCAAACTGATTCCGCTGTTCATCGTCGGATTCCTGATCGCCAGCGGCTTGGAAACGTTCGGAGTCATCCCTGCCACGTGGCATCCGGCGCTCGGCTGGATCGGCACATTCTTCATCACCATGGCGCTCAGCGGCATCGGGCTGTCCACGCGGCTTGGCACGCTGAAGGCTGCCGGGCGCCGGCCACTGCTGCTCGGCGGCATCCTGTGGGTGTTGGTCGCGGTCACCAGCCTGCTTCTGCAGTGGGCGACCGGAACCCTCTGACAGGCTCTGCGCGTCGGCGGAGAAACTCGTACGGTGCTGTTCTGGAGTCGCGCTCGCCGGTAACTCAGGTAAAACGGATGCCGCGGATCAGACATCCGAGCAATCGCGCGGGTCCGAGGTGGCGGCTCACAAATTCTTCCTGAGTTACCGGCGTCAGGCACCCGCGTACGCTGAGATTATGAGCAGCACCGACGAAGGCAGCGCCGCGGGCACTTACGTGGAGCCTGGCAAGGAATACAACCGCGACACGAATTACATCGAGGATCGCATCACGGCCGACGGTCGCGACGGATGGCCGGTCGAGGCCGGGCGGTACCGGCTGATCGCGGCACGCGCCTGCCCGTGGGCCAACAGGTCCGTGATCGTGCGCCGACTGCTCGGACTCGAGAGCGCGATCTCGCTCGGCATGCCTGGGCCGACCCACGACAAACGCAGTTGGACCTTCGACCTCGACCCAGGTGGCCGCGACCCCGTGCTCGGGATCGAGCGTCTTCAGCAGGCGTTCTTCGCACGGTTCCCCGATTACCCGCGCGGCATCACCGTTCCCGCGATCGTCGACATCCCAAGCGGCGGTGTCGTGACGAACAACTTTCCTCAGATCACTATCGATTTCGAAACCGAGTGGACGCAGTTCCACCGCCCTGGCGCCCCCGATCTCTATCCGGATGCTCTTCGCGACGAGATCGACGAGGTCAATGACGTCGTGTTCCGTGACGTGAATAACGGCGTGTACCGAGCAGGGTTCGCCGGGTCGCAGGAGGCATACGAGCGCGCATACACTCGCCTGTTCGACCGGCTCGACTGGCTTGAAGCGCGTTTGGCGACGCAACGATACCTGGTCGGCGACACGATCACCGAAGCGGATGTGCGCCTGTTCACCACTCTGGCGCGCTTCGACGCCGTCTATCACGGCCACTTCAAATGCAATCGCAACAAACTCACCGAAATGCCAGTGCTCTGGGCGTACGCAAGAGATCTGTTCCAGACACCCGGCTTCGGCGACACGATCGATTTCGTTCAGATCAAGCAGCACTACTACCTGGTGCACACCGACATCAATCCGACCGGAATCGTGCCGCTCGGGCCAGACACGTCCGGCTGGTTGACAGCCCACGGTCGCGAGGCGCTTGGCGGCCGCCCGTTCGGGGATGGGACGCCGCCCGGACCGCCCGTCGAAGGCGAAATCGTGCCGCCCGGGCACGGAGCCGTACGATAGCCGGTTTCGCGTTGCCGCGTGGCGTTCACCAACCGTTCGGATTTGTCTGCTCGAATAATGCATGCGAGTGCGTGCACCGTGAAGCACGTGCGTGATACGAATGGACCCGTTGTGACCATCCGCACGGCCGAATACCCGAGGCCGGATCACTTCCTTCTGCACCTGAGCGATACCCACCTGCTTGCCGGCGACGGCAGGCTATACGATCGCGTCGACAGCGCACGCCATCTTCAGCGGCTGTTCGACGAGTTGGAAGGCTCTCGCGGCCGACCTGAAGCGATCATCTTCACCGGCGATCTCGCAGACAAGGGCGAACCGGATGCGTATGCCAGGCTGCGCGACATCGTCGAGCCGGCCGCGGCACGGTTAGGCGCCGAGGTCATCTGGGCGATGGGCAACCACGATGACCGGGCGGCATTCCGTGCCGGGCTGTTCGACGAGGTGCCCACGATGCGGCCGGTCGACAGGGTGTACGACGTGAACGGTCTGCGCGTCATCACCCTCGACTCAACGGTGCCTGGCGCGCACCACGGCGAAGTCACCGGCGACCAACTCGACTGGCTGGCAGAAGAGCTCGCGCTACCCGCAGCGCACGGCACGATTCTCGCAATGCATCATCCGCCGGTGCCGAGCGTGCTCGACCTCGCCGTCAGCGTCGAACTGCGCGACCAGGCGGGGCTCGCTGAGGTGCTCGAAGGCACGGATGTGCGCAGCATCATCGCCGGCCACCTGCACTACTCGTCGACAGCGATGTTCGCCGGCATCCCGGTGTCGGTCGCATCCGCCACCTGCTACACGCAGGATCTGAACGTGCCCGCCGGAGGTACCCGCGGGCGCGACGGGGCGCGAGCCTTCAACCTGGTGCACGTCTACCCTGGCACCGTGCTGCACTCGGTGGTTCCCCTCGGCGAGTACGCCGCGCTCGACTACGTCGATCCAGACGAGAGTGCGCGCCGCCTTCGCGAGGCAGGCATCCGCATCGTGGACCGCATCCATCCGCACGTGCATCCTGAGCCGCCGTACACGATGCCGATCCCGGTTCTAACCTGATCTCGCGCAGGCACGCACGCACGCACCCCTTGCCGAGTGCTCCCTTGTGGTCGTTTCGCGGCCGTTCTCAGTGACCACAGCGGAGCACGCGGCGAGAAAAAAGGGGACGTCAGGCGGGCACGCTTGCGCGCTGATCGAGCTGGTCGGTCTTCTCCCACGGTGCCCTGATCGGAAAATAGCGCTCGAGAAAATCCGTGACGGCCCGCGTGCGCTCTTCCACAGTGATCTCGGGCTTGCTGCCGTCGTTGAGGCAGAACATGTCGTGGTCGCGGCGGGCGAGCAGTTTGTCCATCTGACGCAGTGCCATGCGCAGCGTCGTCTCGATGTACTTCACCTTCGCCTGCGTCTGCACGACGGCCCGGCCGGTCATGAGCGCGTAGTAGTGGTAGAACGAGTTCGTCACGGAGATGTCGGTCGCCGAACGGAAGGCGCTGCCTGCCGTGCGACGGAAGTCTTCGGCGAACTCGCGTTCGAGCTCGGCCATCACGCTGCGTCGAAGCGGCACCGCGCAGTGCTCCAGGTGCCGGGTTGTCACCCGTCCGAACCGCTCCTTCAACAGGCGTCGATTGACCCGTGCCGCGTTTTCAAAGCCGCTGCGGCTCGGGTCGCTTTCGCCGAGACCGATCCTCGTGGCAGCTTCAACGAACTTGGTGATGCCGCCAGGTGAGAAGAACAGATCCGGGCCGACCGGTCGTCCAAAGAACATGTCGTCATTGGAATATAAGAAATGTTCGGCGAGCCCTTCGATGTGGTGCAGCTGCGACTCGACCGCGTGCGAGTTGTGCGTCGGCAGCGTGGACGTGTCGGCGAAAAACTCCTCGCTGCGCACGATGGTGACCCGCGGATGCTCCGCCAGCCAGTCCGGGCGCGGCGAGTCGGTCGCGATGAAGATGCGCCGAACCCACGGCGCGTACATGTATATGCTGCGCAGCGCATACTTCAATTCGTCGATCTGCCTGTAGCGCGCCTCGGAGTCGTCGCCGTCCCCGACAACATAGTTCTGCATCCGCTTCGCTCGCTCACGCTGGAACTCGACAGACGAACCGTCGACCCACGAGAACACCATGTCGATGTCGAGGGTCACGTCGCTGGCCAGTGGCGCGAACATGTTCTGCAGTGTTGGCCAGTTGCGGCCGAATCTTTGAACGGTGTCTTCAACCGCTTCCGACCGCGGCAGCCGCGTGCGCATGAGCGCGTTCTCCCGAGGCGCAACGATCTCGTCTTCCCCGAAACGCCACAGTTCCAGCTGCACGGCGCTCTCTGGGCCGTACCGCAACCGCCCGAGGGGTTCGATCCGCGGACGATACAGCCGAAATACGGATGCCTTGCGCTTGGCAGACAACCGGCCGTCGGCAAGCAAGACGGGCGCCCCGACATCACGGTCCATCGTTTTCGAATAAAACGGCTCGTCCGCGAACGCCGTCGCCAGCACTGCAGCGAGCTCCTTCCGGCGCGCGCGGTCGACCGCGAGAACGGGTCTGTCGTGATCCCCGCGCACCAGCAGAAATCCGATCCCGGCTGCGTCGAGCGCGTCTCGCACTGCGAGCAGGTCTTCGATCATCGACTGCTGGGGAGTGAGATGCCCGTTCAGCAGCGCGTATTCGCCCTGCCGCACCACAACATCGTCGCGGGTGAGCCGGTGCGGTCGACGGCCCGAGGTGACGAGTACCGGCTCACGCCCACCCGCGAGAGACGGACTGCCCTGGTCCTCGCCGGTCCGAGAGAGGTCGAGACCAAACGAGTGGTACCGCGCGGTGTCATCCCACGGCTCTTGTGTGGCCATATCCAACCCCTTCCGAGTGTCCTTCGTGCGTTCGCGTCGACCGCGGCATCCGTCGCGCCTGCCGCTGACGCGTTTTCGGCATCGCACGTCTGTGGATGCCGACATGCCATCGTGCATCTGAGAGCGCTCGCCCGAACGGTCAAGTTCGCATGACAAGCGTCGAAGCTTGTCGGTCAAGAGTCGATATGTTCGCGGGGTCGGTCGAAGCGCTCAGGCCATTCTACGGTGCCAGCGATGAAGCGGGGTGCAATCAGACGTCGCTCTGGCCGAACTCGCACCACGAGCTGGATCATCGTACGCTGAAACCTAAGTTCCATCGTGGAGGTCGGTGAGGAGGCCGAGGTGAAGTCGCGAGTTCCCGTGAGCATCGAGTTGTTACGCCAGGAAGCGCGTGACGAATTGTCGGCAGTCATCGAGTTTCGCTGCCGTCAAGGAGACGACCCGTGGGACTTCTTGCCCGACCTGCCGAGCATCGACGAACACGTGGTTCTGACTCTTCGTGATGAGACGATCCAGTCGCATGGCCTGCACGATCAGCGGGCGCGCGCCTACCATCCATCGGCCGACCCCGAGTTGGCGATGCAGTTCGAGTACCAGCTGCTGCGTCGCATTGCGCTCGATCACCCGACGCTCACTCCAACCGTGTGGGGAATGCTCGGCAAACTCAACGCCGCGTAGGCGCTCGGCAGCGAACTGCGAGGTCAACCGGCGGGCAGCAGCTTCGCCGCATCTGTCGTCGGCAATCGACAGACGAAATTCCGGCACAGGTACGCCGTTGCGTGCCCGTCCACGTTCACGCGCCCGCTGAACAGTTCGAATCCTGCCTGCGCAAACGCGGATGCTTGCGCTTCGGTAACCACTCCGGTCACGTCCGCGTCGACCCGGCCGCGTGCCGCGGAGATCAGCGCGAGGTCAGAAGCATCCGCCGCGCCAGCCGTCACGACCACCAGCTGCACCGGCTCGCGCTCCATCGAGGCCATGGCGAGCAAGGCTGCACCGAACGACAGGGGCGAGACCAAGGCTTGATCGGCGATGAGCTGCATCGCCGCGGCCGCGGCATCCGCATACCGCTGCTCGCCGGTCAGCAGATATAAGCTGCGCGCTGCAGCGGCTGCGGCCGACAGACCAGAAGGGTATGCGCCCTCAGACGGATCGGCCTCGAGCGCAAGCCCGTGCGCGACAAGCGTCGCATCCGGGCCGCCTGGGACAGCAAACGGTGAGGCAGCTGTGCGATCGCCCGCACGCTGGGCAGCAGCGATTGTCGCATCGATGAGTTCCCGGGCGGCAACGCCGTACTCGGCCTCCCCCGTCGCCAGCGTCAGTTCAAGCAATCCGCCGGCAAACATGCCGTAGTCCTCGAGCGTCGCTGGCGCAGCCGATGTGCGGTCGCCGATCGACGCGCGAACCAGCGTGCCATCTGGCCGCCGATGCGTGGCAATGAGGCGATCGGCTGCATCTCGCGCAGCGTCGATCCAGGCCGGCTCGTCGCGGACGAAGCCCGCGTGTGCCAGCGCGCCGATCGCCAACCCGTTCCAGCCGGTCAGCACCTTCTCGTCGCGTGCAGGCGGCACCTGGCGAGACCGCGCGCCTGCGTCGAGCTTGTAGTACTCGCCCTCGACTCTTTCGCCGTCGACTGTGCTCTCCGAGTCTTGCGCTGACGCGAAGGCGCCGTGCGGCAAGCGGAGCGTCGTGACGAGGAAGCGGGCGACCCCGGACGTCGCTTCGACGAGCTCAGCGACCGAGCCTGAGTTAGCGGCCGAGGCGGACCCGGCGACCGACGCGGACTCAGCGACCGACGCGTCGGCATACAACCGCAGCAGCTGCGCGTTGTCGTACAGCATCCGCTCGTAGTGCGGCTCGCTCCAATCGCGTTGCACGGAGTAGCGGAAGAATCCGCCGTCAATCGCGTCGCGCAGCGGCGACGCGGCCATCTTCTCCAGGGTGCGAACGGCCACCACGCGCGCGGCAGCATCCGCACCCCCGAACAAGAACGCCAAGGCGGGCGCAACAGGAAACTTGGGCGCACCACCGAAACCGCCGAACAACTGGTCTTCGCGTGCCGTGATTTCAGAGGCGGCTGCGGTAAGCCGCGCGGCATCCGGTAGTCGTTCCGCCCGCTCCGGGGTCGCAGAGGCCAGCGCATCCGCCACCATCGACGCGGTCTGCTGCACATCGGCGCGGCGCTGGTTCCACGCCTCGGACACGGCATCAAGCACCTGCCGGAAAGACGACTGGCCGCGGCGAGACTCAGGCGGAAAATACGTGCCGGCGAAAAACACCTTGCCGTCAGGCGTCGTGAACACGTTGAGCGGCCAGCCGAGATTGCTTGTGAACGCGCTGGCCGCGGCGAGGTAGGCGGCATCGACATCCGGATGCTCCTCGCGATCCACCTTGATCGCCACAAATCGCGCGTTCAGATCGGCGGCGAGCTCAGGGTCGCTGAAGCTCTCTCGCGCCATCACGTGGCACCAGTGACAGGTCGAGTATCCGATCGAGACGAGCACAGGCACGTCTCGGCGGGCCGCCTCGGCGAAGGCGTCGTCACCCCACGGGAACCAGTCCACGGGGTTGTCCGCGTGTGAACGCAGATACGGACTGATCGCGTCAGCGAGTCGATTGGTCATGACTCCAGGGTAAGCACGCGGAAGGCGGGCAAGACCTGCGCCCC